>JAFSHE010000160.1 GCA_017440445.1 Oscillospiraceae bacterium
GACAGGTGTATCCTCGTTATCGGTCTCGGTTTCGGTGATTATCTTGTCACCGAGGAGCAGAACGTATCTCTTGCCGCCATACTTGAACGTCACCTTGCAGAACGGGTCGTCAAGTCCTGTAAGCGCAAGAAGCTCCTCGTTATGCGCAACCGAGATACACTCGCTTGCCGCCAGTCCGTACAGACCGTAGCAAAGCTCCTGTCCCTTCGTGGCGTCTACCTCCGCAACCAGCGGACTTGTAAACCTGTGCGAATTGAAGGTCGTGATTATTGCGTCCTCATCCTCCGCCTCAGCTGCCACATCGTACATATAGGTTATCTCGACAGGCTCGTCAAGGTCCTTTCGCTCGATTATCAGGTAATCAAGCTCCTGAGGATCTTCACCATCATAAAGAGGTGTAAACGTGAGATTTACAAAATCCATGATGGGTGAAAATACGCTTGTAACGCTGTAATAGCTTATCGCATAGACTGTGTTTCCATCGCCGACACGGCAATATACGCTGGATGTATCGGCAGGATTGCGGATACCAAAGTGTACCGTCTGCGATGTGCCGTCCTCAAAGGATATCTCCGCAGTTGCTACGGGAGATGAAAGACCGTATTTTTCAAGGTCCTCCGCATTCTCCTCAACGGTATCGGAGGCTGTCAGCCCCGCAAGGCTGTTCATCAGTGACTTCACCGTGGATGAATTCGGTGTAAGTCCCGCCATCTGCTTGCTCGTCCAGTAATATTCATCCTTGGAAGTAACATTGCCCTCCTCGTCAGTGGTGGAAACGACCCGCTTGTCACGTGTGAATGTGAAGCTTCCCGCCTCGTTGGTTATCTTGGCAGAAAGCACCTCAGTGCCGCTCTTGTCTGTGATATCCACCGCAGTGGAGATCATCTCACTGCTCGAGGTGGCAGAGGATCCTGTGTCCTCCTCTTTATCGGGCGATGTCAGAAGCAGCACCAGTGCAGCGGCGCCCAGCACCAGAAGTACTGCCGCCGCAATAATAACAGTGCGTGTAGATTTAGAAAGCTTTGCCATTATCTGTGCCTCCTGCGTACCCAAATAACGATACCGAGAGCGATCACCACGACAGGAATTACGATACAAAGCACGATAGCAAGAACGTTCGCCTGCTGTGCGGTCATGTCAAAGCCGCTTACCGAGAAGGACTTGGGTGTTATGGTTATGCCTTCCTCCCTGCCGCAGATATGGTTGAACATATTGACAAGGAATGTTCCGTTATTGGAGTTGGAATACTGCATGAAGTAGGAGTTTGCGAACATCTCTGAGCCGAATACCGCAAGGCGGCTTATCTGCTGTGAGGAGCTGTGAACTCTGTATGCCATTACAGCGTCGTTGAATATTCCCGACTCCGCAGTTTCAAGGCTGAACTCGCCCTCCTGGTCGAGAGGATACAGGAATGCCTTGTCGTAGGACTGCATCAGTATCTCCTGTTCAACATTACCGCGTGAGCCGCCATCCCACAGCTGGATAACAGGTCGCATATCGATACCGTAGGTGTACAGACCGTTTCCGTAGGTAGAGCCTGCATAATTGGTATCAAGGATGTTCTGATAGTGTGCGTAAAGACCCATCGTGGAGCTCATCAGGTAGTTTCCGTCGCTCTGTCCGATAACGGAATAGCCTACCGACAGTCCCCAGTCGTTAAGGAAGCCCTCGATATTGGGTGTTTCGGGCTGCTGTGCGGATGCGAAGTAGATAACGTTCTTTCCGAACTTTCCGTTGTTGTCAAGGAACTTGTCAAGCTTCTCGATCTGTGCAACGTCCACGTCAAGAGTAGGTGCGTACATAACAACGAAATCTGTTTCGGGGTCTATCTCATCCACCTGTGTGAGGTTGATGGTAGTCACCTCGTAGCCGTTCTTTGCAAGCAGCGAGGAAAGCGCTGTGCTGTCAAGCTCGTTGTAGCCTGTTGTAAATGCTACCTTGACAGGGTCGTTGTTGGTAACGTACATCATAGCGGAAACTGCTTCC
>JAFSHE010000161.1 GCA_017440445.1 Oscillospiraceae bacterium
ATTTATAGGGTCAAAGGTCATGGAGGCGGTAAACAGGAAATGAACGAAACCGCCCTCCTCGAATGCCGCAGGCTTACCCACCGAAGTAATTCCGATAAAATCAAAGAACGATACGCCTACCATCAACATAGAGGCCATACACATTCCCAACATAACAAGTGTGACTATCGTTGCGCCCAGCGGCTTTTTTCTAAGCACATACACCGCCATATACAGACCGCAGCAGGCCACGCACATGGCAACGGTACACACCAGCATCTGCTGACGGCACAGAATATACATCAGCGATACCGACAGCATTATCAGATACGGCAATATGCCAAGAGGCTTTGCTCCGTCATAACGGATCTTTTCTTTTTTCATCATGCTCATTTAAAATATGAATACAGGCGGCACATCATCATGCCGTTATACAGCTTTCTGTTCTTGTCTGCCTTTTGTCCGAAGATATCCTCAAACTCCTCATCGGGCGTTATGATATAAAGCTGATCTCCATCAAGCGGCAGCAGCTTTTCTCCCATAGTGCGGTAGATATCACGTGCTGCGGATACCTCCAGCATACGCTCTCCATAGGGCGGGTTGGTTATTATCTTCAAAGGACTTTCAGGCGCCTTAAAATCCTTTATATCCCTGCGCTCGCATACCACTTTAACGCCTGCTTTTTTTGCATTTGAGGCAGTAAGCTCCACGCACGCTCCGTCAACATCAAAGCCATACGCACGGAACTGAGCATCACGCTTTACCTTTTCGGACGCCTCTGCCCTTGCCTCCTGCCATACGGTTTCAGGGATAAAACCAAACTTTTCCGCCGCAAAGCTGCGTTTAAGTCCCGGAGCGATGTTCAGCGCCTTCAGCGCCGCCTCTATAAGCAACGTTCCTGAGCCGCAGAAGGGATCGCGGATAATGTCGTTCTCCCTTACACGGGCGATGTCGATAATTCCCGCTGCAAGCGTTTCCTTGATGGGGGCCGCGTTGCTGTCACGGCGATATCCACGCTTGTGAAGTCCTGTGCCGCTGCTGTCAAGGGTGAGTATCACCTCGTCCTTCATGATGGAAAAGCGCACCTGACATACCGCACCGCTTTCGGGCATGGAATTCAGTCCGTAAGCTTTGCAGAGATTGACCGCCATGGCCTTTTTGATTATCTTCTGGCAGGCGGGAATACTTTTCAGCACGGAATTGAGCGAGTGTCCTGTGTTGGGGAATGCGTCATATCTGCCGAAATACTCCGACAAGGGGAGCTTTTTTATACCCTCAAACAGCTCGTCAAAGGTCTTTGCCTTAAACTGACCGAGAACTATTCCCACACGCTCCGCAGTAGACAGCCCGATATTCGCCTTTGCGCACACCGATGCATCACCACTGAACATCACTCGTCCGTCGCTGACTGCTATATCCTCGCCGCCTATCTTCTTCACCTCAAAGGAGAGGGTCTTTTCAAGTCCGAAATGGCATGGTGCCATATATCTGTATTCTGTCATCTGTTGATTCCTTTCAGTGTGTTTTACAGTGATATATTATTTCTTTGCCGCTTTTTGCAGCGTATTCTATCTCTTTTCCGACCGATTCCCCGATGTAACCTCCGATATTAACAACATATATCCCATCGCTGAGATCTATCTTGCGGTAATGTGCGGCCTCAAGCCGTTTCAATTCTTCGTAAGCAGGCTTTCCGTCACAGTACACGCACTGGAGGATATTGTAGCCTCTTTTCACTTCAAGCCGATAGGCTATCTCTTTCATCTCCTCGGCAAACCTCATGCTGCCGCAGATGGTAAGTGTTTTCATCAGGTCACCTCGCAGAAACATATTTTATATATTGTACCACATAACACAGAAAAAGTCCACACCCTATGAGCAAAGAGAATTTTGTGAAAACTGCCTATACAAATCGCAAAATCTTCGTACTGATTTGCCAAAATTGACAGCTTGGCTTAAAACTTGTTGCAAAAATAGAAAATATAATATATAATATGTTTATGAGAGAAACTGCGCACGGACACCGCCTGATTCGGGGCGGAGAAACATATATTATTTCCGTGCGTCCGAAAGGAGAACAAAAGAAATGGGCATCATATTTGATGACAAACATCTTGAAAGCTTCGTGTCCGAACATGAGCTTGCTAACATCGCACCTCAGGTAAAGACCGCACACGAGCTTCTGGTAACAAAAACAGGTCCCGGCAACGACTTCCTCGGCTGGATAGATCTCCCCGTTGACTACGACAAGGAGGAATTTGCACGCATAAAGGCGGCTGCCGCTAAGATAAAGGCAGACAGCGAGGAGCTTATCGATATCGGTATCGGCGGCTCCTATCTCGGCGCAAGAGCCGTTATAGAGGCTATCAAGTCCACACTTTACAACAACCTGAAGAAGGACACACCCGAGATATACTTTGCGGGTAACTCCATCAGCCCCACATATCTCAGCGAGCTGGTATCCATCGTTGAGGGCAGAGATTTCTCTGTAAATATCATCTCCAAGTCAGGTACCACTACCGAGCCTGCGCTGGCATTCCGCGTATTCCGTGATCTGCTTATCAAGCGCTACGGCGAGGCTGAGGCAAACAAGCGTATCTACGCTACCACAGACAGAGCAAAGGGCACACTCAAGGAGCTTTCCGACAAGAAGGGCTATGAAACATTCGTGGTTCCCGATGATATCGGCGGACGCTTCTCCGTTCTTACAGCAGTGGGACTTCTTCCCATCGCATGCGCAGGCTGCGATATCGACGCACTGATGAAGGGTGCAGCGGACGCACGTGAGGAATACTCCGTATGCGATCTCGAAAAGAACTCCTGCTACCGCTACGCTGCACTGAGAAATATTCTCTACCGCAAGGGCATGAAGGCTGAGATGCTGGTCGCTTACGAAAACAGCTTCGCTATGATGAACGAGTGGTTCAAGCAGCTGTTCGGCGAGTCTGAGGGCAAGGACAACAAGGGTCTGTACCCCACTTCCGCAGTATTCTCCACCGACCTGCACTCTCTTGGTCAGTTCATTCAGGACGGCTCCAAGATACTGTTTGAGACAGTTATCCAGTTCGATAAGCCCCAGAAGGAATACTTCCTTGAGGACGAGCCTGACAACATCGACGGACTTAACTTCCTGTCCAACCAGAACATGTCCGTTGTAAACAGAAAGGCTTTCGAAGGCGTTGTTATAGCTCACACTGAGGGCGGCGTTCCCAACATGATACTTGAGGTCCCCACTCTTGACGAGTACAACCTCGGCTACATCATCTACTTCTTTGAAAAGGCTTGCGCTATCAGCGGCTACCTGATGGGAGTAAATCCCTTCGACCAGCCCGGCGTTGAAAGCTACAAGAGAAACATGTTTGCACTGCTGGGCAAGCCCGGTTACGAGGCTGCAAAGGCAGAGCTTGAGGCAAAATTAGGCATTAATTAAGGTATTATTAAGCTCCTTAATTTATCATAAAAAACACGGAGGTCACTATTATGATTAAACTTATCACAGGCAAAAGAGGTTCCGGCAAGACCAAGATTCTGATCGACGCTATCCACGAGGCTGAGAAGAAGTCCAACGGTAATGTTGTAGCTATCCAGAAGGGTTCCTCCCTCAACACAGACATTACTTACAAGGTACGTCTTGTAAACATCGAGGATTACAACGTAGAGGGCTACGATGCATTCTACGGCTTCATCGCAGGTATCCTTGCTTCCGACCACGACTGCACTGATATTTTTGTAGACGCAACACTCAGAATCATCGGCAGAGATTACGACAAGGTTGGCGAAATGTTCGAGAAGCTGGAGAAGATTTCAGCAGATACCACAATCACATGCACAATTTCCGCTGACAATTCTGAACTTTCTGACAACATTAAAAAGTTTGTTGGTTGATTTTCAAAAAAAGCTTGACAAATCAGAAATCGCGTGATATAATATTAAGCGTGACTATAAAAGAGTTCGTGTATGCGGCTCATAGAGTATGATTAATGTTATATGGAGGAGGTGCAATAATGGCAGTTCCGAAGAGAAAAGTTTCTCGTGCAAGACGCGATAAGAGACGTTCACAGGTTTGGAAGTTATCCGCACCTGCTTTCTCACGCTGCAAGCAGTGTGGCGAGCTTAAGCTCCCCCACAGAGTTTGCGGAAATTGCGGTTATTACAATGATAAGGTTGTTATCGCTAAGGAAGCATAATTTCAGTTTCGTGTAATACAAATTGTATACGAGAGTCCCCCGACATTTTGTCGGGGGATTTTTTTGACAAAAATAATATACTACGTTATAATATATAGTAAGAAATATTGAGGTGGAAATATGAGCTACATATCTGAACTGCGAAAGCATGTCGGCAATCAGCCGCTTATCAACATAGGTGCGACCGTCATCGTTATTAACGACAAGAACGAAATACTCCTCAACCTGCGCAGTGATACGGGAACATGGGGAATAATCGGCGGAGGAATAGAGCTGGGCGAAAGTCTGACAGAAACAGCCGCTCGTGAACTGTGGGAGGAGGCCGGGCTAAGTGCAGACCGCTTCGAGCTGCTGGACGTACTCTCGGGCAAAGAGCTGTATTTCCGTTACCCGAACGGCGACGAAACTTATACTGTCATCGCACTTTACAGAGCCTTAGGTGTTTTGGGAGATCCTAGAATCAACGATGATGAAAGCATACGGCTTCAGTATTTCCCGCTTGACAGACTGCCAACACTTGAAAGCCGTGCAGAATATGTTATAAACGCAATAAAGGAAAAGCTGTGCTAAAATACTACGAAATGACTCCGACACATCTCGGAGTCATTCTTTTCTCGGCAAAATCTCGTTTTGGCTTGCAAATCACGGCGAAATGTGGTATACTAAAATAGTATAAGTATGTTCGGGAACTACGAAACAAAAAGGAAATAGTACCCCATAAAAAGGAGAGATAAAAATGCAGGTAGTTGCTATTGTGGGACGTCCAAACGTTGGCAAATCCACATTATTCAATAAGCTGGTGGGAAAGCGCCTGTCCATCGTCGATGACAAGCCCGGCGTTACCCGTGACAGAATTTACAGCAAATGCGAATGGCTGGACAAGGAGTTCATGCTGATCGATACAGGCGGTATCGAGCCTAAGACAGACGATATCATCCTCGCTCAGATGAGAGAGCAGGCTATGCTCGCCATTGAGCGTGCAGACGCTATCATCTTTGTGACAGATATCACAACAGGCGTCACTGCAAACGACAGCGAGGTTGCCACCATGCTGATGAAAAGCGGTAAGCCCGTAGTTCTCGCAGTAAACAAGGTGGACGGAATAGGCGAGCCGCCACCCGAGATATACGAGTTCTACAACCTCGGTCTCGGCGACCCCATCGCAGTATCCTCCGTACACGGACACGGAACAGGCGACCTGCTTGAGGCAGTGTTTGACCAGCTTCCTCCCGACACTGAGGACGACTACGAGGAGGACGCTATCAAGGTAGCCGTTATAGGAAAGCCCAATGTTGGTAAGTCCTCGCTGATAAACTATATCGCAGGCGAGGAGCGCTCCATCGTTTCTGATATCGCAGGCACCACCCGTGACGCTATCGACTCTACCGTTGAAAGAAACGGCGAGAAGTTCATATTCATCGACACCGCAGGCATGCGCCGCAAGGCAAAGGTAACGGAGAACATCGAGCACTTCAGCGTGCTGCGTGCGCTGATGGCAGTTGACAGAGCGGATGTGTGCGTTATCGTTATTGATGCGACAGTCGGCTTCACCGAACAGGACAGCAAGGTGGCAGGCTATGCGCACGACAAGGGCAAAGCGTGCGTTATCGCAGTAAACAAGTGGGACGCTATCGAGGACAAGACGGACAAGACCATGACAGAGTTCACAAAGAAGCTTGAGGTAGACTTCTCCTTCATGTCCTATGCTCCGTTCGTGTTCATCTCCGCAAAAACAGGACAGCGTGTGACTAAGCTGTTTGAGATGATAAAGCATGTTCATGAGCAGCACTCCATCCGTATCTCAACAGGTGTTCTCAATGATATGCTGAGCTATGCTACATCAAGAGTTCAGCCGCCCTCCGACAAGGGCAAGCGCCTGAAGATATACTACATGACTCAGGCATCCACAAATCCCCCGAACTTCGTTGTATTCTGCAACAGCAAGGACCTTTTCCACTACTCCTATCAGAGATATCTGGAAAATCAGATAAGAGAGACCTTCGGTCTTGAGGCTACGCCTATAAAGATGACCATCCGTGAAAGAGGCGAGTAATGAAGCAGATCTTATCTGACTACTACAAGCATTACAGCGGCATGATCATCTCAAACTGCTGCCTTGCTGTACTTGTACCTGTAATGTGTATCTTTAACAGCTTTTCGTGGGAAACTACATCAGGCAAAATCATTCTGTCTCTTTATATCCTCGCAGAAGCACTGGCGTTGTGGTCGCTTTTGGAAAGATTTTTCGGAGTACCCCGCAGACTAAAAAAACAGCTTGCAGAAATTCCCGAAGAAGAACGCTCCGAGATTCTTACGCAATACCCAAAAGCAAAGCTTGTAAATAAGCATCGTTATATGGAAAACCATTTTGTTTTCTACTTTGCAGATAAGATATATCTACTCAGATATTCCGATGTCAAAACAGCTCAGCTAAAATCCCCACATTTGAAGCTTACAGTAGCAGGATACAAAAAAACTATCACCATGCCGTTTTCCGACTATGGAACGAACGCAGTCGCACTGGCGTTTCTGCGTGAAAAAAATCACGATATCACTATCATTTCATCTGAAAGGACTAATACAAAATAATGGAATGGATCTGTTATATTATAATGCTTGTCGTACCGTACCTTCTTGGCGGTATAAACACCTCGATAATCGTAACAAAGCTAAGAACGGGTAAGGATATCCGTGACATGGGCAGCGGAAACGCAGGTCTTACAAACACCCTGAGAACTCAGGGCAAGGCTATTGCGGGAATAGTTCTTCTCGGCGATGTGGCAAAGGCAGTGCTTTCTGTCATTATCGTCAGACTGTCGTTCCTGTATATCGGCGGGATAGATACCATGGACCTCTCCCTCGGAATGAACTGGGTAGGCTATATGGCTGTTCTTATGGTGGTTATCGGTCACGTATTCCCCATCTACTACAACTTCAAGGGTGGCAAGGGAGTGCTTGCCGCTATCTCTGCGATATTCACACTTGACTGGCGCTCTGCCGTTATCCTGCTTGGAATATTCATCATCCTTGTGGCTATAACAAGGTATGTTTCACTCGGAAGCTGCATAGCTTCCTCCTGCTTCTTTATCACAGCACTTATATTCACCTACTTTATTGACAAGGACCCCTCGGGAATAATCAACTCCATACTCGGAGGACTTACCGCAGCACTTATCGTATTCATGCACCGAGGAAACATACAGCGTCTTATCAACCACACCGAGAAAAAGCTCGGTGAAAAGGCAAAAAGCTAAGGAGGCTCCACAATGGCAAAGATAACAATACTCGGCTGCGGCTACGGTACAGCTTTGGGAGTTATGTTCACCACATACGGACACGAGGTCATCACCTGGACAAAATTCGAGCAGGAGGCTCAGCAGCTTCTTACAGAGCGTGAACACAAACGACTTCTCCCCGGGGTAACTCTGCCCGATGCGCTGGGAGTAACGACCGACCCATCCTGTGTTGGCGGCGCAGACATAATACTCGTTGCGATACCCTCCCCGTTTTTCCGTGAGGCAGTGCGCACCGTAAAGCCATTTGTAGACAAAAACACAGTAGTCATAAACGTCAGCAAGGGTCTTGAGGCAGACACAGGAAACCGCCTTTCACAGATACTTAAGGAGGAGCTTCCCCTCAACCCTATCGGCGTTATCACAGGTCCCTGTCACGCAGAGGAAGTCGCACGTCTTGTCCCCACAACAGAGGTATGCGCAGGCTATGACCCTGATACCGCAAAGTATATACAGGCGACCCTCTCAAATGAGAAGTACAGAATATACATCAATGATGACGTAGCAGGCTGCGAGCTTGGCGGCGTCCTCAAAAATCCGATCGCACTCGGCTGCGGAATAGCACGTGGCATGAAGCTAGGAGATAATACCGTTGCAGCTCTCATGACCCGAGGAATGACCGAAATTACCCGTCTTGGCGTAGGTCTTGGCGCAAGCTGGAAGACCTTTACGGGCATGGCGGGAATAGGCGACCTTATCGTGACCTGCACATCCCTGCATTCAAGAAACTTCCGTGCAGGAAAGCTTATCGGAGAGGGCGTACCCGCTCCCGAAGCGGTTGCACAGGTCGGCACGGTAGAGGGCTATCTAAGCAGCAAGGTGGCATTCCGTCTTGCACAGGAGCACGGCATCGATACACCGATAATCGAGCAGATAGTTAAGATATGCTATGAAGGCGGCAACCCCGCAAAAAGCCTTACTGCATTGATGACACGTGAAACAAAGCACGAACGTGAAGTATTCTGGATGGATTAACAGATAATGATTGCCGCCGAAAACGGCGGCAATATCCCTATATGGCAATTTTCAAAGGAGCAGAGCATGGCAAAAAAGAAACTCCCCGCAACCATAGACGAACAGATAGCAAAGCTTAAAGAGCGCGGCTGTATCATAGAGGATGCAGAACAGGCACGTGAGACCCTGAAATACATTAATTACTTCCGCCTTGTAAACTACTTTGAGCCGTTTAAGGTAAGCAAAAATCGTTACGAAGAAGGTACATCATTCAACAAGATAATGCGGGTATACCAATTCGACCGCAAGCTAAGGAGCATACTTATTGCCGCTCTTGAGGAGATAGAGATCGCACTTCGTGCCTCCGTATCAAACTACCATGCGCTGAAATACGGTGCGCAAGGGTATCTCAATGCATCCAGCTTTGATTTCCACCACAACCACAACACATTTATGTCCAAGATAAAGCACCTTGTAGACCAGAACGAGGATCGTGAATTTGTACAGCACTACAACAACAAGTATCATGGCGCATTTCCGCTGTGGGTGGTTATGGAGCTTTTCAGCTTCGGCACGCTGGCTTTCTTCTACAAGGACATGCACAGCGTGGACAAAAAGGAGATAGCAGGAAAGTTCTACAACTGCTCCTGTCATGACCTTGACAACTGGCTTTTCTGCATGAACGAGCTGCGCAACTACTGCGCCCACTACAACAGGCTATACGGAAACGAATTCCCTGTACTCCCCAAAACTCCCGACGGATGCACTCACGAGCTGGAGCCTAATGTTTTCGGCTACATAATGGTAATGAAGCAGCTTTATCACCGAAAGGACGCATGGAATACCGATGTGGTAAAGCCTATCATCCGTCAGATAGCCAAAAATCACGATGTTATCCGTCTGTCGGACCTGGGCTTCCCCGCAGACTGGGATAGTCAGATAAGCAACTGACGTTCAATACGGAGGTGTAATGTATGTCAGACAAGTTCAGACTGTTTTTTGACAACTCCGCAAAGACCAAAAAAGCAATAGAAGAAGAACTCAAGCGCCTTATACGCTCCAAGATATCAGACGTGGTCGAGGAAGCTATACGTGAGGCCGCAGAGGTTATAGACAACTCATCAGGCGGTGAAAAGATACCACCAAAACGTGATAACATGTCGTATGCGACAGGCAAAAAGGTGGAGCAGACCATTACTCCAGACGAGATAGCATACGCTCCCGAAGTGCCTGAGGATGACCCTATAACAGCTATCGTGCGCAAAATGCGTGAGCTTGGACAGACCTTCTACAACGGATATATGCTGCGCCAGTGTGCGGAGCTTTCCATAGTAAAGCAGGGCGAATTCGTAAAGGATGTTACTGATGATTTCACCCGCATCGCCTTCTGTGCGATAGAGCGCCCTGTTTACGGCGCACTGTCCATAGAGCAGCTCCGCACCTATTTCACCTGGCGCACTGATGTCCGCCGTGGAGTGTACAACAAGATCGACAAGCCATACATCATGCTGTACTGCTACGAGCTTATGAACAAGATCGGCGTGCTGTCCTCTCAGGATGCATTCAACAGGCTGATAGCCGTCTGGGAAAACTGCCGCAGCTTCTGTATCTCGCTTGACTCTCTTATGCCGTTATGGCTGAAGGATTTCTATGCGTTCAACAATATAGAGGGAGATTTCTCCCGATACGAGGAGACCTTTCCGAAACGTGAAGGCTCTGCCGACAAGATGACCGCCGAACTATATTCGGGAAACTACAACGGCAAGCTGGAATATCTCATGAGCCGTTCTGCATACAACCTGAAGGGCAGTATCTTCATGAAAGAAGAAAACTCCGCAGAGCTTATGGACAAAGCGCTTGAAGCGGTGCTTACGGAGCTTGACAGATACTTCCGAGTCCGTGAGATATCCCTGTTTGAGCTGCTGTGCGGCAGGACCAAGAAGGATTTCAGATGGAGTCCCTTTTACTCTGCCTATGTCAACCTTGACTGAATGGACGGCTTTCACACCTGCAATATCAGCCCCACCGAACGCTACTGTCTGAAACGTGGTCAGCCATGCCGTGAGGTGTTTGAGCAAATGCCCTATCGCAGCTTTATCGGATATATCCTTAAAGCTACCGAGGAGGTCCTGAGAAAGCGCACGGGTTTCAGATACGCCATCTCCGCAAACCTGAACCCTGTGCTGGAGGATTTCCTTAACCGTGAAAGGCTGCACCGTGCTGCAAGCGAGCCTGAGTTCCAGAATATCATACCAAATGCGGTACACAGATGGTGCGATGAAAACCGCATATTCCCGAAGCCCAAGGAAAAGAAAAAAGCTAAGAAAAACTCTTACGAGGAAGAATTCTACTCCCCCGATTACGGACCGACAGTTCCGCCAGAGGTGAAGATAGATATCGAAAACCTTAGCAGGATACGTAAAGAAGCCGAGGAAACAGCACGCAAGCTGATAATAGACGAGGAGCCTGAGGGCGCTCCCGCAGAGGAGGATATCTCCGCTATGATATCCGATATCGAGGACGATGTATTTGAGGAGCGCACCGAGCAGGCATCCTTTGAGGTACATTCGCAGTACGATTTCTCATCGCTACCAGATGGCTGGAGAGCGCTTGCGCAGGCACTTGACCCCAATGCACTGGAGTTCCTCCGTGCTGTATACAACGGAACCGCCGAAGAACTTTGCAGAACACGTGGAACGCTCCCCGAGGCAGAAAGCGAACAGATAAATGACCTCGCACTTGAATATATCGGTGATATTCTTATCGAAAACGGAGAGCTTATACCCGACTATCTTCCCGACGCAGAAAAAATAATAAGCATGATCAGCTAATAAAAAAGATCCGGAGAAGTTATGAATACTTCTCTGGATCTTTTGTTATCTTGTAAATAAAACGGTATTCGTCAATCGAAAATGATAAGTACGACTGCAGCGATCAATACTGCTATACCCGCTGTAAATTCTATCAGCCCAATCATTTTCGCATATTCTTCGGTCTTTCGTCCTGCCCTCAGATCTTCATCAAATCCGTTAATCAGAGAATACCGTTTCTTAAAGAAGATGAGATAGCCAAACAGAGTAAAAGCCAGACCTACAATAACTGCAATGATCTTTAATGCTAGCATTTTATCACCTTATCAGGTTCAGCGAAAACGGAACATCATTCGCGTTCTTTGTCGCCCCATTCTCCGTTCCACTCACCGTTCCAGTCGCCCCAGCCGCCGTTTTCTTCTTCCTTATCATCCTTAGTATCGGTGGAGAATGTTCCGCTGCCGTCCGCCATTACGATATCGCCCTCAGCGATGCCGTTGAGTATCTCGGTATATCCGCCGATGCTCTGACCGATGGTAACGCTCAGCTTATATCTCTCCTCACCGTCAACAAGTGTGACGTAGGAGTAGCTTCCGCTGGTCTTTACGGCGCTGTCGGGAACTGCCAGCACGTTCTTGCGCTCGGTGGTTGCATAGACAGTCGCCCAGCCCGCCGAAATAGCCATGGCATTCTCCTCACGGAGCTTATCCATAACCCCATCGCCAAGGCGGAATACCGCTCTGCGTGAGGCGTTATTGTTTGCCTCAGCAGGAGCCACATCGGGAGCCTGCACCACTGTCGCCTCGTATTCCTTGCCGTCGATCTTTACAATAGCAGTCTGACCAAATCTGAACTTAGTTGCGTCACCGCCGTCAACATAGACCTCTACCTTATCCTCAGGAGCAACGGTGCAACAAACTGCGCCTGCCTCCACGTCGCTTCCCGCACTTGCACGCTTGACATAGGTTATTATTCCGTCGTAAGGTGCACGAATGGTGTACTTCTCCTTTTCGGCCAGCATCATATCAAGGGTATACTTCTCTATCTCGTACTTCAGCCTTGCCGCTTCTCCGCCTGACAGCGATGCAGCATACGCAGAATTCACCAATGTCTGCTGATTGCTTATGTCATAATCAAGAGCTGAGGAATCCAGCTCTGCCAGCACCTGACCTTCTTCAACCGTCTTGCCCTTGATAGCATCGAAGGATATGATCTGTGCGTTTGCAGGATAATACAGATTATCCGCAAAGGGATAACCGATAATAGCACCCACGCTGTCCGTTTCCGAAATATCCATATACTGTGCGGTGGCTATCTCATAGCTTATCTCCTCCGCACCGTAGATAGGCAGCTTTATCTCGCCTGTGGTATCTGCTTTTTTACAGCCCGCTGCCATAAGCGTCAATGCTGCCAGTGATAAAACCAGTGCCGCTGTCTTTTTAAACATACAAGACCTCTCTTTGCTGTAACGGTTTATGCGTTCTTTTCCAGTCTTTCTATTGCTTCAATGCACATTCTGCCGTTGTGGTAAGGACACTTCCAAGGATCTACAACGGGCTTGAACTCGGCAAACTTCATGCTGTCATCAAGCTGAGAATGCCACTCGCCGCCCGCTCTCTTATCAACGATGTATTCCTGAATGAACTTCCATACATTCGCCGCGATATCCATGTACTCCTTATCGCCATAGCCTCTCTGATAAGCATTGATGAAACCAACAACAGTTTCAGCCTGTACCCACCATACACGCCATGTGTTTACAACACCCTTGTCGCTCTCATTAAGCAGGGAGCCAGTTTCCTTGTGATATGCGATATCTGCGATCTTTCGGACGATGCGCTTATTCATAGCGCCCATCTTCTCTGAAAATGCCTTATCTCCGATAACATCACATGCACGGTCGACAAGCCATGTTGCCTCGATGTCGTGTCCGTAAGAATATACATCGCCGATAACATCCATATTCTTGTCGAAGAATACCAGCAGCTTATCGTTGTCCTTGTCAAATATCTTGTTATATGTAAGCTCAAGCTGGAACTTAAGGCGCTCAAGCACCTTTTCATTATGGTCTGCGAGATAAAGCTCCGTATAAGCCTCCATCAGGTGGAGTGTTGTATTCATCGTCTTGTCAGCCATCAGACCATTCTCGGAAAGCTCGTCATTTGCAAGCTCGCCCATCCAGTCACGGGAGAGCTTTTCAAGGTAAGCAACATCATCTGTCGCATGCTTCTCCACAAGTCCGAATACAGTGTATGCCATATCAAGCGCAGACTTATCACCGCTTGCCCTGTAATAGCTGGAAAGCGCATAGATAAAGAATGCCTGGCAATATGTATGCTTGATATCATCCTTGACAGAGCCATCTGCGTTCATAGACCAGTATACACCGCCGTATTCCTTGTCCACGCACTTATCCATCAGAAAATCGAATGCATGCTTTGCATATCCAAGCAGGGACTCGTCCTTCAGCAGAAGATATGCGTTCGAGTAGAACCACAGTATTCTTGAGTGAAGTATAACGCCCTTCTCGCCGTTTTTATCGATATTGAGTGCACTGTCCATAAAGCCTGTAAAGCCACCGTTGACATCATCCCTGAGTGCATTCCAGAAAGGAATGATATCCTCTGTAAGCTCCTTGCGGAATTCAATTGAGTTCATTTAAGCAATCCACCTTTTGTTAAGTTTTTAGCACAATTTACCAAGTTATGTATCTGAATATACCGCAGCTGCATTTTTGCCGCTGCGGCATTTCAATTCAATTATTCGTTCTGGCCGCAGCAATTCTTGTACTTCTTGCCGCTGCCACAGGGACAAGGCTCGTTTCTGCCGGGCTTCTTGTCTGCCCTGAAAGGAGTCTTGGGACCTCCCGCATTGGGAGCATCCGGCTGCATGACCTGCTCACGCTCAGGGGGACGTGTGATCCTTACCTGGCAGGTCATAAGCAGTCTTACTGTTTCTTCTCTGATAGCTGCGATCATCTCATCGAACATCGCAAAGCCCTCGAAACGGTACTCAACAACAGGGTCCTTCTGTGCGATACCACGCAGCGAGATACCACGCTTAAGCTCCTCCATAGCATCGATGTGATCCATCCAGTGCTTGTCTACTACCTTAAGCAGGCACATACGCTCAAGCTCTCTCATGCCATCAGGAGTAAGCTGCTGCTCTCTTGTCTTATAGATCAGCATAGCACGATCCTTCAGGAAGGAGATAAGATCCTTCTTTGTGAGATTGTTAAGCTCGTCCACTGTATAGTGCAGGTCTGTATCCATAACATACAGGTTAAGGTAGTGAGAACGCAGACCCTCGAGATTCCAGTTCTCCGCAACACTGTCGCTGCAATAGAGGTTTACTGTTTCCTCGATATTTGTGGTTATCATGTTTACGATATTCTCACTGATATCCTCGCCGTCAAGAACACGTGTACGCTCTGTATAGATAGTCATACGCTGCTGGGACATAACGTCATCGTAATCAAGGACATTCTTACGGATAGAGAAGTTTCTGCCCTCTATCTTCTTCTGAGCAGACTCGATGGTGCTGGACAGGAAGCCTGCCTCGATGGGCTGATTTTCGTCAAAGTTCATACTCTCCATGAACTTCTGAACTCTGTCGCCACCGAACAGACGCATAAGGTCGTCCTCAAGGGAGATATAGAAACGGCTTGCACCGGGGTCACCCTGACGTCCTGCACGTCCTCTGAGCTGATTATCGATACGGCGGCTCTCATGACGCTCTGTACCGATAATGAACAGACCGCCAAGCTCGCATACTTCTTCAGCCTCGGGCTTTATCTTCTCATCGTACTTCTTGTTAAGCTCCTGATACTTGTTTCTTGCCTCGATGATAGCCTCATCGTCGGTCTCAGCGAAGCCTGTCGCCTCCTGTATCATAGCGTCCTCGTAGCCGAGCTTCTTCATCTCACGGATGGCAAGGAACTCTGCGTTACCGCCAAGCTTGATATCCGTACCACGGCCAGCCATGTTTGTGGCGATGGTAACAGCACCCTTTTTACCTGCCTGTGCGATGATCTCCGCCTCACGCTCGTGGTTCTTAGCATTGAGCACCTCGTGCTTTATTCCACGTGCCTTCAGCAGCTTGGAAAGCAGCTCGGACTTCTCGATGGTAACTGTACCTACGAGCACAGGCTGACCCTTCTTGTAGCACTCCTCTACCTGAGCGCATACTGCCTGGAACTTTCCACGCTCGTTCTTATATACCTGATCCTGATTATCCTGACGGATAACAGGCTTGTTTGTGGGGATCTCGATTACGTCAAGGCTGTATATCTCACGGAACTCGGATTCCTCTGTCATAGCAGTACCTGTCATACCGGACAGCTTTGCGTAAAGACGGAAGAAGTTCTGGAAGGTGATAGTTGCAAGAGTCTTGCTCTCACGGTTTACCTTTACGCCCTCCTTAGCCTCGATAGCCTGATGCAGACCCTCGTTGTAACGACGACCGAACATCAGACGACCTGTGAACTCGTCAACAATAACGATCTCGCCGTCCTTGATAACGTAGTCTGTATCAAGGCGCATGATACCGTTAGCACGGATTGCCTGATTTACATGGTGGAGGATGGTTGTATTCTCGGGATCCATCAGGTTGTCGATGCCGAAATACTTCTCAGCCTTAGCAACACCTGCGGGAAGCAGATTACAGGTCTTTGCCTTTTCATCTATAATATAGTCGCCGTCGAACTGATCCTCGTAGTCCTCCTTGCTGTCAAGCTCTACTACCTTGTTCATAGTAAGGGTCTTTGCGAACTTGTCAGCCTTTGTATACAGATCAGTGGACTTGTCTCCACGTCCAGAAATGATAAGGGGAGTTCTGGCCTCGTCGATAAGGATGGAGTCCACCTCGTCCACGATAGCGAAATTAGGTGTACGCTGTACCTTATCTCTCTTGTGAACGCACATGTTATCACGCAGGTAGTCAAAGCCCAGCTCGTTGTTTGTAGCATAAGTGATATCGCATGCGTAAGCCTTACGACGCTGATCGTTGTCAAGCTCATGAGTGATAAGACCAACAGTCAGACCGAGATAGCGGTGTACCTTAGCCATCAGCTCACTATCACGCTTTGCGAGGTAGTCGTTTACTGTAACAACGTGAACGCCCTTGCCTGTCAGCGCATTAAGATAGGAGGGCAGGCAGGCAACGAAGGTCTTACCCTCACCTGTTCTCATCTCCGCAATACGACCCTGATGCAGTACGATACCACCGATTATCTGCACGGGGTAATGACGGATACCAATAACTCTGGTAGAAGCCTCACGGCAGACAGCAAATGCGTCAGGAAGTATCTGGTCGAGGGTCTCGCCATTTGCAAGACGCTCCTTCAGGATACCTGTCTGAGCTTTAAGCTCCTTCTCGCTCATGGCGGAATACTTGTCCGCAAGGTCGAGTACAGCCTGCTTTATCGGCTCTATTCTTTTTAACTCTCTGGAGGAGTATGTGCCGAATATAGATTTAAATAAGCCCATTTTATATGTTTTCCCTTTCTTTGTATTCCCGAGTACTGATGAAATGCCGATAAGCCGCTGAAAAACACAGCATTTCACCTTGTTTTTTTCGATAAGTCTGAATATAAATATTCACATTATATTATACTACAACCTTGCTGTTTTGTCAACCGCAAGATATATCACTTAACTGCGGAAAAATCCCTATATCTCCGATAAAATGCATTCTTTTCCGCAAGTATATATGAAGCCACAATGCAAAAGCTAAAACCGAAAGGAGCTGATACTATGTCATACCCATTTCCCGCCAAGGACAAGGGCGAATTCAACGAGCAGGACTATATAAAAAGCGGCTCATCAACGGATTGCACCGGACTTATTCCCGCCGCAGTGCGCAGCGAGGAGGAGTTTGAAAGCTACAAGGAGATGTACAGCTTCCTGCCTCCGCCCCCTGACGAGAATACAGAGGATTGACCTCACTGAAACGGCAGCCCCGTTATTACTGCGGAGCCGCCGTTTTTGCTGTATAATCCATCTCGTTTTCAACAGGCTGTTGAAAACACGGTTAAAAACTCTTTGTATAATTTGTTTTTTCAACACAATATGATGTGTCTAACGGGTAATTTTCAACATATTGTTAACACTCTGTTGAAAAGTCTGCGAATATTACTGCAACTCCACCCGCAGAGTGTAGAATCGTAAGCGCTACCCTCCTGTAAAACGGCATGGATAAACGCATTGTCCATAGAATATTTGCGACTGGTATTCTCTTTCTCCGTGTAAAAACAACTCCACATTTTATACATATCGTATTATCAAATAGCCAATATTCCAGTCTGTTATAGTACAGAGCCAGCCATATCAATAACAAAACGTATAATATCCCTATCGCTACCCATATATACCCCGGAGCAAAAAGTGATGAAATAAACGTCACCAATCCTACCACTGCGATAAACAGAAATACGCATCGACTTTTTTTCAACATCCCCTCACCTGCTTTCACACTGTTTTCAGAATGGATTACCAATATATTTCCATAAGTTGAGTTATTTTATACAATGTGCTGAATTAATTGTTAATCTATTGACAGGGATACTTAACAGTGTTAAAATATAACACAGGTTAATGAATACTATGGTAAGGCAGGTGATATTTATATTTTGTTCACTAAAGCTGTTTGAGGAAGCAGCGCCCGAAATACTGAAGCGCATCTCACGTGAAGAATACGAAAATTTCATCAGAAGCGTTCATCTTGCCGGAGAAACCAGTATTTCCTCGGTGCTGACCGAGCTTACACAGGCAGAGCTTGCACTGCTGCACTGTACTGCGTACTTCCCGCAGGAAAACAACGGCGAGCTGATAACGGTAGCCCAGGCAGCGGCAGAGCTGAAGATATCCGCACCTGCCGTATCAAGGACGCTGAAAAACCTTGAGCACAAGGGATATATATCAAGAAACACCGACCCCGCAGACCGCCGCACGGTAAGAATATCCCCCACAGAAAGCGGACTTGTCGCTATGAAAAAATGCATAAAACAGAGCATGGATATCATCAACGAGACCCTTTCGGGCTTCAGCGATGAGGAGCTTAGCATGGTGATGCGGCTACACTGCAAATTTACTCAGAACATGGCAAAAGTGATCTCAGAGAAGAAAAAGTCATTACAGAAAGGAACAGACAATGCTTGAAATCAAAAACATAACTAAGGATTATGTGACAGGCGATGAGGTGGTACACGCACTGCGTGATGTTTCCATCAGCTTCCGTGAAAGCGAGCTTGTTTCCATACTCGGACACTCGGGCTGCGGTAAAACAACGCTGCTGAACATAATCGGCGGTCTTGACCGCTACACCTCGGGCGACCTTATCATCAACGGAAGATCCACCACACAGTACAAGGCTCGTGACTGGGATACCTACCGCAACCACTCCGTAGGCTTCATCTTCCAAAGCTACAACCTTATTCCCCATCAGACTGTACTCTCCAACGTAGAGCTTGCGCTGACTCTTTCGGGAGTATCAAAGGCTGAACGCCGCCGCCGTGCAAAGGAAGCTCTTGAAAAGGTTGGCCTTGGCGACCAGATAAACAAAAAGCCAAACCAGATGTCAGGTGGTCAGATGCAGAGAGTTGCCATCGCACGTGCGCTGGTAAACGACCCTGATATCCTTCTTGCAGATGAGCCGACAGGCGCCCTTGATACCGAGACCAGCTTTCAGATAATGGAGCTAATCAAGGAGATAGCAAAAGACAGACTGGTCATCATGGTAACCCACAATCCCGAGCTTGCGGAGCTTTACTCCACACGTATCGTGCGACTTGTAGACGGAAAAATAACAGCAGACTCCGATCCTTTCGACGGAAATGCAGAAAAGGTAAAGAAATCTGATGTCAAGAAGGGCAAAAAGACATCCATGTCCTTCGCCACAGCGATGTCCCTTTCCAAAAACAACCTGCTCACCAAAAAGGGACGCACCTTCCTTACCTCCTTTGCAGGAAGTATTGGTATCATCGGTATCGCACTTATTCTGTCGCTGTCAAACGGTGTACAGGCATATATCGACAGCGTTGAACATTCCACGCTTGCATCCTATCCTATCTCCATCCAGCAGGAAACAATTGACTATACAAGCCTTATGTCCTCGATGATGGGAATACGTCAGGAAGAACAGGCAGAGCGCGACCCTGACCTTATCTACACGAACGACATCTCCACCGAGATGATGAAGACCATGCTCTCCGAGATGACCACAAACAATCTCGCAGAGTTCAAGGAATACATCGAATCCAATCCCGACAATATTCTCGACAGCATAAGCGAGATAAAATACAGCTACTCTCCTAATCTGTATATCTACGGTCACGACCTTAACGGCGACCTGCTTCAGATCAACCCCTCAACTGTCATGAGCGCCATGATGGGAGATTCCATGGGCGGAAATGTTTCCTCCATGGCAAACACCTACTCCTCCATGATGGGAAGCAGCGGAAGCCCTTACGATGTATGGACAGAGCTTCTCGGTTATGAAACGCTGCAGGAGCAGTACGCAATTGTTACAGGTAAGCTTCCTGAAAGCTACAACGAGGTAGTTCTTATAGTAAACGAGAACCACGAGCTTTCTGACGTCACCCTCTACGCTCTCGGTCTGCGTGACCAGGAGGAGCTTGGCGAGATGATGGAGAAGATAATGATCGGTGAGAGCTTCGATATCGAAACAGGCGACCTTACCTTCACACACGACGAGCTTATGGGCCTTGAATTCCGTCTGCTGACCGCTCCCGATTTCTATAAAAAGAACGACGATGGTATCTGGATCGACATGCGTGAAGATACCGAGTACATGGAAAAAACGCTTGAAGCTGCCCCTGAAATAAAGGTAGTAGGTATAATAAAGCCTGACGGCGACAGTTTGCTGAACTCCGCAGGACAGAGCGGTGGTATAGGCTACACACATGCTCTTACCGAGTTCATGATAGACAGAATAAACTCCAGCGATATCGTAAAGAAACAGAAGAACAACGATAAGGTGGACGTATTCACAGGTGTTGAATTCCCTGTGGATGACGGAAAATCCTCTCTTGACAAGATAAAGGAGTACATCGACACCCTCTCCAATGAAGAGGCGATGGGTATGATGATGCAGATGTCCAAGCCTGAGGATATGGCTAAGATGACTGAAAGCATCATGGCTACACTTACTCCCGAGCAGCTTATGGGACTTCAGGGTCTCCCCGAGGAACAGGTACAGGCTACTCTCCTCAGCATGGCCGATGCAAAGCTGCTTATGACCAACATGCTATCCTCCATGCCTGCAGAGCAGCTTAAGATGCTTGAGAAGTATCTTCCCAAGACCGAAGCAACTTACGATGGAAACCTGGAAGCGCTGGGCGTTGCAGAGCTTTCAAAGCCCAGTGAGATAAAGATCTATGCCAAGGATTTTGAGGCAAAGGAAAAGATAACAGAATTCATCACAAGCTATAATGAGAAGATGCAGGCAGAGGAGCGTCAGGAGGACAAGATCAACTACACTGACTATGTAGGTCTTATGATATCCTCTGTAAGCACGATAATCGACTCTATCTCCTACATTCTCATCGCATTCGTTGCGATCTCTCTTGTAGTTTCCTCCATCATGATAGGAATAATTACCTACATCTCCGTTCTGGAAAGAACAAAGGAGATCGGTATACTCCGTGCGATAGGAGCTTCCAAGCGTGATATCTCCCGTGTATTTAATGCAGAGACCCTTATCGTGGGATTTGCGGCAGGTGCGATAGGAATACTTGTAACGATAGTTCTGATATTCCCCATCAACGCTATAATCGAAGCGATAACAGATATCGCAGGAATGGCTGTACTGCCCTGGCAGGGTGCTATCATACTGGTTATCATCAGCATGGTACTTACTCTTGTGGCAGGTCTGTTCCCCGCAAGAGTCGCAGCAAAGAAGGATCCTGTTGTAGCTCTCAGATCAGAATAAAACAATACTACAAGCAAAAATTCCCCGCAGAAATTCAATTCTGCGGGGAGTTTTTATTAGGTTTCTGAATTCTGACTTTTTCTGAGTCGTACATTCAAAAATACAGAGAGAGCAAGAATTGCCTGAGCAGGGAAATATGTATACAGGCATATATCATCGATCAAAGGACCGCCGCCACCGAAAATTTCTATCAGCAGCATAAAATCCGAGAAGAAGAACAGAAAGCTTCCTGCTGCGATAAATATCATAAGAAAAGTGCGCACTGCAACTGCGTTCGCTATTGATTTTCCAAGCATGCAGGATATAATCAGCGCATAGACAAGGCATACTATCATCATGAGCAAAGACCCGTAGTCAAATACAGGCAGAAGAACGATGACGCAAGAGAATATCAATATTCCTCCAATGCAGAAAAGATCGCCTGGACGGAATTTTCTGAGCGTACAAAGCGCAATAAAATAAAACACATGCGCAACGCTAAAAATTGCAGCTCCCGGTATAAACTCGATATTAATTACCACATCAGCGCACAATGAGATCAGGTGTCCGATAAATATCATAGTTGCATACTTCCTATCAGGAAGCTTCTTCGAAACAACATACCCGAAGTTTATTCCTGCAAGAAGTGCAAATATAGAGCTGGTAAGCGCCTTCAGCATAAGTCCGCCGACATGAGCGTAAACCACGCACATTACGGATATAGCTGCAGAAAGGATAATGTTCAATACAACCATAAAATGTCCCTTCTTCGAAACTTTTTAACATAGTAGTATATTAACATATTCCTTTATACTTTGCAAGTCAAATCTTCAAAAACAGCGTTTTTTACAAATTGTGAAGCAGCAAATTGTATATCTCACTAGCAGTAAACGACGACAAATCAACACTGTCGAGAAAGTTTTCTTCAACTAACTGTCTAGCAGCCCTCACTCCGGCCGCATTATATACGGAAAAATCATTGAGCATACGGCTAAGCTTATCAGCGTCTTTATTGTAAAGAAGCTCTCTTATCGTCTGCATTCCTCGCTGAATATCACCAAGGTACTGCTCCGCCCATACGATATTCATATTTTTCCCACGTAAAAAATCACTATGTTGAAGCAAATCAGTAGCGCCACCGAAATCATCCCTCGCAGCAATCACTACATTACGAATGTGACCCATAACAATAGTACCCATGCACATCGGACAAGGCTCCAGACCTACATACATCACGTACTGCTTTGGATATGGATATTTGGATATATCAAGATTACGTACTGCCTCTACCTCTGCATGTGCAGTTGCAGGATTTGGAACAAAGCTTTCAGAGATCATGTTTCTTCCCTCGGAAAGTATTTCTCCATCCTCTGATACTATTACTGCTGCAATTGCCTTGCTGCCTTCACATACAGACTGCCATTCAAGCTCGAATATTCTTTTCCAGCTTAAGGGTAATTTGCTGTATTCCAACATTGTATCAACTCCAGTATAAAATAAAAACGCCCAGACTATTGCCTGGACGAAAAAATCATGGCAGGGGCAGAAGGACTTGAACCCTCGACATACGGTTTTGGAGACCGTCGTTCTACCAACTGAACTATACCCCTATTGGTGGTGCGCCAACAGGGACTCGAACCCCGGACCAACCGGTTATGAGCCGGTTGCTCTAACCAACTGAGCTATTGGCGCGAGTGTTATAAGCACACTAAGAATTTTTTGTAAAAAAAATGGTGACTCGTGGGGGAATCGAACCCCCGTTACCGGCGTGAGAGGCCGGTGTCTTAACCGCTTGACCAACGAGCCACATATAGGACTAA
>JAFSHE010000162.1 GCA_017440445.1 Oscillospiraceae bacterium
AGCATTTCTGTGAAGCTGTCGATATCCATATCGGGGATGATAACGTTCTTAGGCTCGCCCTCGAATGTGGGAAGTCTGCGGACACCCTCTGCGGTGGTTATCTCATCGCCTGCGTAGGTGTGGATAAAGCTGCCCTTGCCGTTCATGGGGTTGCTGTAAGCATAAGTATATCTGCGGCAGGAGGAGCCATCACCGTCAGCGGACTTCAAGATGGACATAGCGTAGTTCATGCCGTTGTTCTCAAGGTGGATTATACCGCTGATACGGGGTGTCCAGTTGGGCTTGTCGTCCTCAAACTCACGGGAGCGGAGGGACTGCTCAAAGGTCATCTGCTTGTCCATACCCTCGTAGATGGTATCTGTCTGGTCGCCATTCGTAACGATGGTCTTGTTACCGAGAACTCTTACGGGAGCGTAGATGATAAGATGCGGGTCTACCATCTTGGAGGGGTCGAATGCCTGTGTGCGGATGCCTTCGCCGTCCTCGATGAATACACGGTTGCGGCTGTTCTCACTTCTGCCCATGATGAAGTAAGCTGTTACAGCCTTCTTGCCGTCAGCGGACTTGCCGATAACGATTCCTCTGCCGTGATAAGCAAGAGAATTAAGCTCCTTGTCAAGTGTAATGTAATCCATGATATTTATTTCCTTTCATAAAGACCCGTAGGTCAAAATTTACCTAAGTAACACGTGGACTTGTATTTTGCGGTAACAAATCCATTCTTCTGAAATCTGTCGAACACCCCGTTAAGCTCTGATATGAACGCCGCATAATGCTCGTCTCCCTCGCTCAGAGCATAGGAGCGGGACAGTATATCCCCGATATATGCCTCACGGCTCATGGGGACAAGATAGTCCTGTGAGAAGTACTCTACCACAGCGAAATACTCATTTCGCAGAAAGCTGTCACCGTCGCCGTCAGAGCGATCATAGCCCGTAAACACATGTCCCGAATGAAATGCACCGCAATATTTCATACAGATACTGTCACGCTCTGCCTCAAAGCCATCCTTGCTGCGCTCATTCCATACTACCGCCAGCCTGCCGTCATCAGTCAGAAGCCGCTGACACTCATCCCTGAAGCGCTGCTTATCAAACCAGTGGAACGCCTGTGCCGCAGTGACAAGCTGAAAGCTGTGGGCGGGAAGCCCTGTATCCTCCGCTGATGCTTGCACTGCACTGATATCAGGATGATTCTTGTGCAGCTTTTCCAGCATATCGGTGTTAGGCTCGACAGCAGTCACATCAAAACCGTGTCTTACAAGGCAGGCGGTAAACTTACCCGTGCCTGCGCCGATATCCACAGTGCGCTTCCCCGCCCTTTCAGACAGCCATTGAAGTAGTTCGTCAGGGTAAGAGGGTCGGTATTTATCATAGTTATCCGCTTTACCGCTGAATTTCTGCTCGTTCATATCGACCTCACACAGCGTTGATGTAGTTCCACTTTTTCTTCATTATCTTCTCATTCCACGGGGAGATATCGTTGTACTCTCCCACATAGACGGCGGTGGTATCACGCACCACCCACTCGATGAATTCATCGGGGACGGGAGTGAACACAAGCTTTATACTGAACGCAGGAGGTGCGTCATCGTCTGACAGAATTCCGTTGTCGAATACTATCTGCTGGGGCTTTATCCAGTGCATCACCTCGTCTGCGCTACTCTCCTCGTCAAGGAAGAAGTGTGCGGGAAGCTCGTACTCGCCCTCATGCTCGTCAAGCAGGTCGATAAGATACGCAAGAGTTGCCTCCTGAAGCGTTTCAAGCAGCTCATCGGGCATGCTATCAAGATGTGCCGTACAACGGCGTGCATAGCCCTCGCCGCATTTCTTGGCGACTGCCCATATCTCACAGCCGAAAAGCTCCGATCTTATCTTACCCTCAAGACTGCCGTAGAAATTGCTGCTCTCGTTAAATTCCATACCGCTCACCTTATTACCGTTACACCGTTTTCAACGGAGATCCTGTCCTGACAGAAAAGCGATACCGCCTCGGGAAGTATCTTCCACTCTGCCTGCTCCATAATGCGCTTCTGAAGTGTTTCGGGGGTATCTCCCTGCTGCACCTCAACCGCCTTTTGTAGAATGATAGGACCAGCGTCACACTCCGCAGTGACGAAATGCACCGTTGCACCCGACACCTTTACTCCCTTTGCAAGAGCCGCCTCGTGCACGTGAAGTCCATAGAAGCCCTTTCCGCAG
>JAFSHE010000163.1 GCA_017440445.1 Oscillospiraceae bacterium
ACTCACGCTTAACTGAAAAGCCCAAAGGCGGTTATTCATTTAAGTGACCGCGCCTGACTGAATAAACGTCGGCGGGTGAGAGTGTGGTGGCTCTGCTTTATTACTCGATAATTATACAACATCATAATCGATTTGTCAAGGGGTTTTGAAAAAAATATGTACTTTTTTTAAAAAATGTGCTACAATATGATAAAATAATTATCGGAGAGGAGCGTATCAATGGACAGGCTATCAAAAACATACATCCCGAAACGGCTTTATGACCGCCTCAGATCGATATACAACGATCGTTTCACCCTTATTGCTGCTCCCGATGGTTTCGGAAAAAGCACAACAGTCACAGAATTCATCAGACGCTCCCGACCCGATGGAATACGTATAAGGACCATTTCAAACGTTACAACGAACGATGAATGCTTCAGGGAGTTTTGCCGCATTGTACTCGGGCATGAAGAACCGATGCCGGTTACTCACGCAGATCAGGCACGGATGATAAGGCTTTTTTCCAACGCACGCTGCCCAAGGACCCTTGTGCTTTTCGACACGCCCGCTGCGGAAAAGATGATACTGGGAAATCTGTACTGCTTCAAGCTGTTCATGACCCATTCACCCGCCAACACTGTACTGCTGTGCGATGATATCTCCGAATACTACATGCGACTCGCTGAACACTATGACATCCCACGTATCATGAGAAATGAGCTTACACTTACAACACAGGAGATAGCAGAATACTACTCCCGCTGCGAAATCGAATGTTCAGATCCTTATCACATCCAAAGCGCAACAGGCGGCGAGATACTCCGTGTCAGACTGTGCATACTGCTTTCCAGATACAACGTTGTTCCTGAAAACTATCTGTGTGATCGTCTTATACTGAGCGCTGCCAAAAGCATTTTTTCTCCCAATGCGCTTTTTGCAGGATTTACAGCAGCGGCTTTTCAACATATTGACGAAACACTATCTCATGATCTGCTGAGCGAACCTGAGCTGTGCAGCTTTTTCAGAAAAGAAACGCTCACTGTCAGCAGTATACTCGACGGAATAAACGAGGTCATTTCTATTATACCGCTGTTATCGTATAATAAAAAGACCTCTGAACACAGCGCACATCCTATCTTCGCAAAAGCCATGTACAGGTATTTTTTAACGCTGCCGCAGGAAGTCAGAGCTGCCCTGCACAGATGCAGCGCCAAGGAATTCCACAGAGAGGGAAAGACTTTCCGTGCTTTCTGTCAGTATTATCTTGCAGGCGATTATTACTCTGCCGCCGCCGTGGAACAAAGCGAGACTGTATCCTTTGAGCTTCTGATGAGGAGCAAGGAGCTTCTGTACAGATTTGTAACGGAATGTCCTCTTGACTGCAAGCCGATAATACCCAGACTGATACGTATACTTTCACTGCTTATGATAACCCCTTATAAGAGTAGCACAAGACATCGTTTTGACGATATCATCGAACATGTATCACGGTCAGATGACTATTCAACCTCTGAAAAAAACGATCTACTTTCGTATGCATACATGCTCCGCACATACGAGGATGTTTTCCTTATCGAGAAAATGGGAAACCATATCAAAATGGCATACGAGCTTTATTCGGGAAAGACCATCTCAAACCCGCCGTTTTACTCATGGTCGATATATTCTCCCTCTATCTTCAGTCTTGTACACAGATACTCTATGCCCATCGCAACAGAAGCGGAGCAGTTCTCCCGACACCAGAACATGTATGCAGAAATGCTTAACCACGGTGAATTTGTCGAGGAACTGTACACCGCAGAAATGCTGTATATGCTGGGCGACCATAAAAATGGTCTGTCCAGGTCTATGGACACAGTAAAAAAGTGCGTATTACCTATTCATCTTCCCTCACGTATAATTGCGCTGTCTACCTGCGCAAGATGCGCCCTGATGCTGGGCGACCACGATGTGTTCACTTATACGAACACTGAGCTTTCAGATATAATGCGCACCCACTTCAACTCCGACGCAGGAAACATGGCAGCACTTTGTCTTGCGCTTCTCAGCTGCATGAAGCTGGGTACAGATGAGGAGATATGGACGGTAAGCTCTATCCCTGACAGCGAGGTGCTTCTCAACCGCTACACAGCACCATTCTATTTCTTCATACGCTGCTTTTCACTGATCTCACACGGTGACTACAGAACGCTCATAACCAAAAAGGACTACTATATGCAGGCAGCCGCAGATGTACGAAACGAAACAGTTATGCTGATGCTAAAACTTGCCGCTGCCGCAGCTCACTACATGGAAAATGAAACCGATGCCGCAGCAGAGCTTCTTGTGGAGGTTGCCGATACAATGGGTGACACCGGCACAAAAATGCCCGCCATTGAGATATGTATACATTTCCCTGCACTGTTTACCTTTGCGGAAAGTGAGCTTCCCGAGCAATACAAGCCCTTTTACCGTTCTATTCTTTCGGAAGCAAAAGCGTACAGAAGAAGCATTGAGATGATACGCACTCAGGAGCTTACTATATTCAGCAGCAGCAACAAAACACGTGAAAATGCAGTTAAGCTCCTTAAGAAGAACAAGGAACTCATCGCAGGTTACAAGAAAACGACAGGTCTTACGGAAAAGGCGGTGAAGTACGCAATACTTGCATCGCAAAAGCTATCCAACGAAGAAATAGCCGATATATGCGGCACCTCAACGGACAGCGTAAAAAGCAGCCTCAAACGAACCTTTGCAAGGCTCGGAATCCGCTCCCGAGGTCAGCTGAAATATCACTTCCCGACAGATAATTAAAAACATCCCCGCCTCCTGTACAGAAACGGGGATGTTCTTTATTCTGTTTCTTCTGCTATGGTGTCATCAAAAAGAACAGTCTGCTCCTTCTTCCGCATCATCTTAAGGGTGAGTATCATTATCACAAACAGAAGTATGCCGCTAAAGGTCATTATAAGTCCTGTTTTCAGGCCTGCGGGAACAAAATCAAGTACGATATCGTGCTTGCCCGAAGGCACATTCAGCGCAACAAGCGCTCCGTCCATCGTTGAGGTAAGCTCTGCCTTTTTGCCGTCTATATACGCTGTCCAGCCTTCCTCTGCGGGGATGGTGGTAAACAGCACCCTGTCCTCCGCATTGTCCACCTGAAGCTCGAGCCTGCTGCCATTCGTGCGGGTGAGCGTCGTGCCGCTGTTCATCTCCCGCACTGCGGAATTGAACTGCTCCAGCACATCCATATCAGCGTAATAGAACTGCGCTTCCTTGAAGTATACAGCATTCTCCAGCAGCTTAAGCTTCACCTCGAAGCTTTCTCCCGCAGAATAAGTACCGATGTACTCGATGCTGTAATTTTCGTATTTGTAGTAGGTGCCTCTGTACTCATCATCCACATAAAGCTGAGTTTCACGCTCGTATATCGTGGGAAGATACATGTAGACAGGTCCGTCTGCCTGTGCAGTGATGGTATAGGCTATCCACGCACTCTCCTCCTCATCCTTCTTACGGTAGCTGTGATGAGCGTCGGTAGTCTGTCCGCTGCGGATGTTATCGCTGTCAAACTCAAGGTCTGTTATCTTTTTGAATACCTCGCTGTTGTCACCGATAAGGGAAGCCGCCAGCGCATTCTGTAACCTGAACGGCGAGCCGAATTCCACACCGTCCTCAATATAGACAGACTTATCAAGCTGAAGCACATCATCATCCGCAAGGAATGCCACTCCATGAGCGTCAGGATTTTTATAAACCGTTATGGGCGTTTCTGCATTTTCATACAGTGCTGCAGGAATAACTCCGCTGTATTTCTCCTTATCCGATGCAAGAGCGCTCTCATAATCGGGAAGGCTCAGCTTCTCCGTGTAGGGTACGGTCCAGTCGTCCTTTGTCAGCACATAGCGCACACCGAAGATATCATCCGTCAGCACCGTTGCGCCATCATAGCGTGTGTAATGCTCCCTTGAGGTATATCCAAGGTCGCCCATAAACGAAATAGCACGTGCATTCAGCGTGGAGGAGCTATGGCTCATTCCGTACATACGCAGTGCGATAGGGTCATTAACACAGCGATGGAAGGTCTTTTCCATGCGGTAGAAATCCTCGTCCACCTCGTGTATCTCGTCCGTCACAACTCTCGTCAGCGGAATATCCCAACGATAGGTGGAACGGTTTGAAAATACGATGTCATCGTGCATCTCAAACAGGGTAACGGTAGTATTCATCAGAAGCTCCGCACATACCAGCACAGAAAGAGATATCTTCATACCGAGGGTATCACGGTATTTTCTGAACGCATATCCCGCAATACACATTATCGCAAGCATAGCTAAGGGTACAGCGACAGTTATCACCGCATCGTAATACTCACTGTCGTTGTTCATATCAGCAAACAGAAGCATAGCGAGAAGTATTCCGAACGCCACACCGAAGCTTCTTCCCTGCACCGACTTTATCTTTTCAAAAGCCTGCGCACCGAATATCACTATCAGAAAGCTGATAACAAATGAATATCTGTATGGCAGCCAGTTCGGCATCTGTCCGCCATGCCACAGCATATCGACAGGGCGGATGAACATGCACATAAACAGCACTCCGACCAGTACCGCCGCCGAAATACGCTCACGCACAGATATCTTCCTAGCCACAAAGTAGATCACTGCGAACACAAGAACAAGAGTTCCTGCGTACAGCGCAGGCATGCCCTCCATGCGAACAGTATCATAAGTGGTCGGGAACAGCTTTATAAAGGTATCTGCGATATCAAAATTCTCTGCAAGAGAAAAATCAGGCTCAGTGAACTCGAACTTTCCGTTGGAAAGAGATTTGTACACGGGCAGTATCATGAAACAGGACATCAGTATCGCACTGACGGAAGCCGCACCATACATCAGCGTTGCACCGTAGTATTCTCCGAACTGCTTGTTGGTACTTTTTCCAGATGCAAGATAGAACAGGAAGTACAGCGCCGAAAAGATACCTACCATGTAGCCGATATAGAAATTCGCAACAAAGATATATACCAGCGAAAGCGCATACAGCTTGAAGCGGCGCTTATCGCAGACACGCTCAACACCCATTGCCACCAGCGGAAGCGCAACCAGTCCGTCAAGCCACATGGGGTCCATGGTCTGCACCACAAAAAAGCCGCACAGTGCATAGCTTACCGAAAACACAAAGGACGTAACATCAGAGTAGCCCCTGTGCTTTTTCAGCAGGAAGGTCATAGCAAGTCCGCAGGCACCCGCCTTTGCAAGCATCATGGTAAGCAGTCCCTCGGTTATCCATGCCCTGTCCCACATCCAGACAAGTATATTGAACGGGCTTGCAAGATAGTAGCCGATTATTCCCGCAAACTCGCCCGAAAGATTTCTGCTCCAGCTGTAAAAAAGGCTTTCGTCCCCCGCCAGCACATCGTAGATATAATCGAAATAATAAACATACTGGGCATTAAGGTCAAGCGACAGCACGGAGCGCTCGCCAAACGGCCACACATCAAAAATGATGTATGCGACAAACAGTACCACCGCAGGCACTAAAAACGACAGGAAATACACATAGTTTCTCTGCATAAAGCGCAGCACTGTCATCATTATACCCTTTATTCTTTCCCTTAACGCTGAAGTGCCGCGGATATCCGCGGCAGCTATATTACTCATCTGATACCTTCATCCTTTCCGAGGGGCTTGTCAAGTCCGACACGCTGCGACACGATATATCTCGGGCGTTGCTTTATCTCCTCGTATATCTTGGACAGATAAAAACCGATAACTCCTATTCCCACAAGCACGCAGGCACCCACTATAAGTATCAGCAGGATAACAGTGGAGAAGCCCTCCTTTGCTGTGCCGCAGAAGAAATTCACCAGCGTCTGCACGCCAAGCACCAGCGCAAAAATTCCGAATATCACGCCCACCGCCGTTATAAGATGGATAGGCAGATTTGTAAAAGATGTGATGGAATTCAGCGCAAACTTAAACAGCTTTGTAAAATTCCACTTTGTCTTTCCCGCTGCACGGGGCTTTACATCGAATTCTATCTTCTCGGTGCGGAAGCCTACCCAGCTTGAAAGCGCACGGAAGAAGGTCATCCGCTCGGGCAGCTCATTGAGAGCATTCACGACCCTTCGGTCAAGCAGCTTGAAATCACTGGCACCGTCAAGGTCTATTCCTGACGAGGACTTCATCATCCTATAAAAGCTCTTTGCGAACATTTTATAGAGAAGGCTCTCCTTACCACGGGACGCTTTCACCGCCTCGACCACCTCTGCGCCGCTCTCCCACATGCTGTACATCTGCGGAATAAGCTCGGGCGGGTGCTGAAGATCGCAGTCTATA
>JAFSHE010000164.1 GCA_017440445.1 Oscillospiraceae bacterium
TAAAGTTCATGAATCCCTTCCTGCCTATCTTCCACAGAAAGAGAATGGGCGAGCGTCTGCTGGAGGAATTCTCTGCGGCGCTGCCCTCGCTCGGTATCACAAAGGCCGAGGTAGAGGCGGCTCTCGACAAGGCCTACGCAGAGGACGAGGCATTCAAGGAGGAGATGCGTGCAAAGGGCGAGGAAACTCTGAAATTCCTTGAGGAAAACGGAAAGCAAGGCATCGTGCTTGCAGGACGTCCCTACCACGTTGACCCCGAGATAAACCACGGACTTCCCGAGATGATAGTAGGCTACGGCTACGCAGTGCTTACAGAGGACTGCATCTCCCATCTGGAGGAGGTAGTGCGTCCCATCCGTGTAGTAGACCAGTGGGTATATCATACAAGACTTTATGCGGCGGCTCACGTTGTCGGAAAGCATGATTGTCTGGAGCTTGTACAGCTCAACAGCTTCGGCTGCGGTCTTGACGCAGTCACCACCGACCAGGTGCAGGAGATACTCCGCAGCTTCGGCAAGATGTACACCTGCCTCAAGATAGACGAGGTAAATAACCTCGGTGCGGCGAGAATAAGACTTCGCTCCCTTATCTCCGTGGTGGAGGAGAGGACCCGCCGTAACTTCAAGCCCGTGCAGGGTCATGTGGGCTATATCCGTCAGCCCGAATTCACAAAGGAGATGCGCAAGGAGCATACCATCCTCTGTCCGCAGATGGCGCCTGTGCATTTCGATATGCTGGAGGCGGCATTCCGTCACAGCGGATACAATGTCGTGATACTCACCGATTACTCGAAATCCGTTGTGGACGAGGGTCTTAAGTACGTAAACAACGATGCGTGCTATCCCTCTATCCTTGTAATAGGTCAGCTTGTGCATGCGCTCAACAGCGGCAAGTACGACCTTAAAAACACCTCCGTCATGATAACCCAGACGGGCGGCGCATGCCGTGCAACGAACTACGTGGGCATGCTTAAAAAGGCACTCAAGGACGCAGGTCACGGCGATATCCCGCTTATCTCGCTGAATGTCGTAGGCCTTGAAAAGCAGAGCGGCTTCAAGCTCTCCGCAGGACTTGCGGTGCGTGCATTCATGGGAATAGTTTACGGCGACGTGCTTTCACGCTGCCTGTACAAGGTACGTCCCTACGAGGTGGAAAAGGGCAGTGCAAACGCACTGTACGAGAAGTGGAGAAAGTTCCTGCGTGAGGAGATGAAGTCCCTCTCCATGAGCCGTTTCAACAGGAACGTCCGCAACATCGTGAAGGACTTCTCGGAGTTCCCCGTGCTTGATATCCAGAAACCCAAGGTAGGCCTTGTGGGCGAGATACTTGTAAAGTTCCATCCTGCGGCTAATAACGATATAATCGGACTTCTCGAAAACGAGGGCTGCGAGGTGGTAGTCCCCGACCTGATGGGCTTCTTCTACTATATCTGCTCCCACGGCAAGACCAAGAAGGAGCTGTTGTATCTCTCCAACAAGAAGGCATTCGCAGAGAATACCGCTGTTAAGCTCATCCGCTTTATGGAGGGCAGCTACCGCAAGGCCGTAAAGGGAACAAAGTTCGGCTGCCCCGGTGATATCTTCGAGATGCGTGAGCAGGTCCGCTCGGTAGTTTCTCCGGGTAACATCGCAGGTGAGGGCTGGTTCCTCTGCGCAGAGATGATAGAGCTTATCCACGAGGGCGTGCCGAATATCGTGTGCATGCAGCCCTTTGCGTGTCTGCCTAATCACGTTACGGGCAAGGGCGTTATCGGCGAGCTGCGCAGACAGCACCCTGAGTCAAATATCGTAGCGGTGGACTTCGACCCGGGCGCATCCGAGGTAAATCAGGTCAACCGTATCAAGCTGATGCTTACGCAGGCATTCGCAAACGCAGGAATTAACAGACGTGATGTGGTGCCGCAGGCAGAAATTTCGGATAAATATTCGGAACTGGTAGACAATTTGAATTAATTGTGGTAAAATAGAGAGGTGGTTTTCACCTCTCTTTATGTTTAGAAAAAAATCGGGCTTTTTCCCCGAAAGACAGAACTCAGCGCCCATGTGGCGGGCGCACTTCGGCTCTCCCGAAAGGAGCGCCACGACAGAAAGGAAACTTCTATGGCTACAACAAGATTTTCAACAGAAAACAATCAGAATAACGGCAGCATGCCCAAGGGCGTTGGCATACTGGTCATCGTTGCACTGGTGATAGTGCTTCTCGCAGTGGTGGCTTTCAACAGCTTCACCGTTGTAAACGAGGGCTTCATCGGCGTAAAGTACCAGTTCGGTAAGATAGTGGACAGCTCCCTGTCTGCGGGACTTAACTTCCATATTCCCTTCATTGAGGAGATAGAGCAGGTAGACACCCGTGAGCAGGTGTACTCCGTTACCACAGACGCCTACACCAGCGATACCCAGACCGTAAACGAGCTTATGCTGAAGGTGAACTACTACTACGACGGAACACAGCTTTCCGATATCATCCGTACCATCGGCATACAGAACGTAGAAACAAAGCTCCTGGTTCCCAATGTTGCTAAGATAACCAAGGACGAGATCGGTAAGGTACAGGCTGAAAAGCTGGTACAGAACCGCTCTGACGTGCAGAACTCCATCTTTGAGAGCATCAAGGAGACCCTTGCTCCTCAGGGAATAATCGTTACCGCATTCGCTATCGAGAACCTGTCCTTTGACGATGCGTTTGAGGCATCCATCCAGGCTAAGGTTATCGCAGCACAGGATGCCCTGAAGATGCAGAACAAGACCGCCGAAAAGGAAGAGGAGGCTAAGCAGCAGGTCATCGCAGCACAGGCAGCCGCTGACTCCCAGAAGATCCAGGCAGACGCTGAGGCTTATGCGATCAAGGTGGTACAGGAGCAGATAGCTCAGTCCCCCGATTACATCGAGTACCTCAAGATAAGCAACTGGAACGGCGTTCTTCCTCAGGCTATCGGCACAGAGGTAAACCCCTTCATCGCACTGGACGGTAACTACTCCACCGCAACAAGAGGTAATGTGACAGGCGGCAATACAGCTCCCGCAGTTCAGTAAAAAACAAAACAGGAACCATATATCCATTCGGACGTGCCGTTTTCACGGTGCGCCCGAAACTTTCTTTTTTCGGAAATCAGGTGTTTCGGTAACGTGTCATGGCGCAGCCATTTCTGATATGCGGCGCAGCCGCACCATAACTCCTCATTCCTCATTCCTAATTCCTCATTAACAGACAAAGGACGGTAATTATCTTGGATTACATCTCTCTTAAACGAAATGCCCTGAACAGCTTTTTCTCCCGCACCAACGACATGCAGAAAAAGGCTGTGTTCAAGGTCAACGGCGCAGTGCTTATCATAGCGGGCGCAGGCAGCGGAAAGACCACTGTGCTGTGTAACAGGATAGCCAACATGATGCGTTTCGGAAACGCTTTCAACGACGAAACGGTGCGTGACCTCACTCCCGAGGATGAGCAGTTTCTGTACGAATTCCCCGCCATGGAGAAAACTCCCGAGAATGCGGAGCGCCTTGCGGATATCGTAGCAGTAGCCCCCGTAAATCCGTGGAATATCCTTGCCATCACCTTTACAAACAAGGCGGCAAGCGAGCTAAAAGCCCGTCTTATCTCCATGATAGGCGACGAGGCGGAGAAGATAAACGCATCCACCTTCCACTCTGCCTGTGTTAAGATACTCCGCCGTGAGATAGAGCATCTCGGCTACAAGAGCAGCTTTACCATCTACGACGAGGACGACGCAAAGCGTATCATAAAGGACGCTATGAAGCGTCAGGGCATCGATGAGAAGATATTCAATCCCAAGGTATTCAAGAATATAATCTCCCGCTGCAAGGATAAGATGATATCCCCGAAGGAATTCGCAGTGACAGCAAACCAGTCCCTTGATATAATGGACAAGCGTGCTGCGGATATCTACAAGGATTACCAGTCCGCACTTGAGGCGGCAAACGCAGTGGATTTTGATGATATAATCTGCCTTACCGTCCGCCTTTTCGAGGAAAATCCCGAGGTGCTTCAGCACTACCGTAACCTGTACAAGTACATAATGGTGGACGAGTATCAGGACACAAACGTTGCGCAGTATCGCCTTATCGCACTGCTTGCGGGCGACAGCGGAAACCTCTGCGTGGTGGGTGATGACGATCAGTCCATCTACCGTTTCAGAGGCGCTACCATCGAGAATATCTTAAGCTTTGAAAAGCAGTACAGGGGCTGTGAGGTCATCCGTCTGGAGCAGAATTACCGCTCCACCGAGAACATCCTCAACGCTGCAAATGCGGTCATCCGTAACAATCATCAGCGCAAGGACAAGGCGCTGTGGTCCGACCTCGGCGAGGGCGAGAAGATAAAGTGCTGCCGCTTTGAGAGCGAAATGAGCGAGTCCAAGTTCATCGCTGATACGATACTTCAGGGTGCCAAGGAGGGCAAGAGCTACTCTGATTTCGCACTGCTGTACCGTAACAATGCGCAGTCACGCAGCTTCGAGAATGCGCTGGCAAGGTCGGGAATCCCCTACAAGATAGTAGGCGGCGTGCGCTTCTACGACCGTAAGGAGATAAAGGACATCATGTCTTACCTTGCTGTTATAAACAATCCCTACGATGTGGTGCGTTTCCGCAGGGTGATAAACGAGCCTAAGCGTGGAATAGGCGACACCACCGTTGACGAGATAGTGCGTATCTCGGAGGGTCTGCGTATCTCTCCGCTGGAGGTATGCCGTGACGCTTCGCAGTACGAGTCACTCTCACGCAAGTCGGGTGCGCTCAAGGCTGCCGCAAACCTGTTTGACGAGCTGGACGAGCTTGCTGATACTCTCCGCCTTGACGAGCTTATCGATGCAGTGGCGGAAAAGAGCGGCTACATGCAGGCGATGAAAGCTCTCGGTGACGAGGGCGCAGCACGTATCGACAATATCAACGAGCTGAAATCAAACGCCCTTGCGCTTATTCAGGAGGATGAAACGGTTACTCTCCCCGATTTTCTGGAGCAGGTGGCGCTGGTGTCCGACCTGGACAGCTACGACAGCGACTCTGACCGAGTTTCACTCATGACCATGCACAGCGCAAAGGGTCTGGAGTTTGATACGGTATTCCTTGTGGGTGCGGAGGACAATATCTTCCCCAGCTACCGTGCGCTTGGCGACATGGCAGAGATGGAGGAGGAGCGCCGCCTTGCCTACGTTGCGATAACCAGAGCAAAGCGCA
>JAFSHE010000165.1 GCA_017440445.1 Oscillospiraceae bacterium
ACAACGTTGCCTCGGGCGAGTATTTCGGCATGCTTCCGAGATATTACAACTACAAGCCCGGCAATACGGGCGGCTTAAGCTATTACAAGGCATATCCCACGTTTACATACAGCTCGCTGTATGAGAAGTACACCTACAAGATATTCGCAGGAATGATGGTAAACACTGAAAAATCCGAGGGCGATGTGTTCTATTACCTGCGTGGCAGAAACTTTGAAACAAAGGCAGATTTTGATGAATATATCGCTAACATCCTGGACCGAACAACATTCTATACAGATGTTGACCTGCAGTACGGCGATCATCTGATGACCCTTTCCACATGTATCGTGGATTACGGTGTTCCTGCACGCTGGGTGCTTTTCGGCAGACGTGTACGTGAGGGTGAGGACCCCTCCGTGGATGTTGAAAAGGCTTACGAAAATCCCGACCCGCTGTACTTCGACTTCTATTACAAGAACTTCAGCAAGAAGGACGGCTGGGACGGAAGAAAGTGGCCCGCAGAGATGATATACGGTTACTCCTACTGATATTTACATAGATTTTCCAAGGCATGAAAGGACTGATACATAATGGCAGAAATGGATATGGGACTGTCCCCGCAGAATAACAAGAACAACAACGGCAAGAAAAGGAAGAAAAAGAAAAAGCAGAACCTGTTCATGAGCATCGTAACAGGGCTTATCCCCTGGAAGGGCGACAGCGTTACTGAGGTGTTCAGAAAGATAATCTTCCTTGCTTCGCTCATAATACTGGTCGTGGCTGTGGTGCTTATCCTCAACCATGTACTGCTTATCACCAGCGACCCTAATCAGGTGACAGTATCAAATCCCGATGCTTCTCAGGGTGAAACTGCGGACAGCCCTACCTACATAGTTGATCTGAAGAACCAGACACCCACGCAGGAGCAGCTTGAGCAGCTCCCCGAGGGTACTGTGAATGAGGAGTACGCAGCTCTGTACGAGGCAAATAATGACTTCGTCGGATGGATAACCATCGATGGCACGAATATCAATTATCCTGTCCTCCAGTCGGGTGATATCTCCACATTTGAGCCTTGCCTCTCCAAGACCAGATACGGTATCTGTGAATTCTGCGATCAGATAGAGGCTAACCCCGAGCTTGCAAAGCAGTTCTACCTGCACCATGACTACAACAGATATTATCTGTTCGACGGAAATATCTTTGCGGATTTCGATGGCAAGTTCACACCTGATTCCATGCCGAACAACACTATCCTGTACGGTCACAACATGCTGTACAAGCATCAGTTCTCTGCACTTACAAACTATAATAACAATATCAACTTCCTGAAGGCATCGCCTGTTATCGACTTCAACACCATGTACAAGAATAACAAGTACAAGATATTCTCGGTGTTCATCACAAACGTTTCCGAGGAGCTTGGCGAGGTGTTCGACTACTACAACTACGTTGACTACGATAACAGCTCTGAGTTCTATAACTACATCCTTGAGTGCATGGACAGAAGCATCTACGAAACAGGCGTTGATATCAAGTACGGCGATGAGATACTTACTCTTTCCACCTGCGATGCGTCCACGGGCTTCCAGGAGGACATGCGACTTATCGTTGTTGCACGAAAGGTCCGCGAGAATGAAAATCCCACAGTTGATACAAGCAAGATAGTGCGCAAGACAAGCGTAAAGTATTTTGATGCGTACTACGCTGCCTACGGCAACAAGTGGAAGGGCAGAACATGGGATGTTTCCCTTGTTCAGGGTATGGCTGAATACCTTAAGGAGAACGGTCTTGAGGACCCCGCTGAATAATTAACAGAACTTATCAGCCCTGCGGCAAAGTGCGTATGCATCCGTGCGGGGCTGATACGGCATTACGGAGATAACATGAAAAAAATATCACTTCTGAAGATAATAATCGCACTTTGCATCTGCAACGTGTATGTGTTCACCTGCGGAGTAATGGGTGAGATAAAGTCAGTGGATATCTCTGCCCGTGCTGAGGATATCCCAAAGCAGCCGACCTCAGACAGCGATGGAGAAGACGAGGGCGCAAACGGTCAGGGTACGGTGGATTTCCTTGTGCCTGACGCTGAAAGCAGCGGTACTATGGTAAATCTGCAGTTTATGAATTTCCAGCAGGCATCGATGGCGGATAAGGTAGTGTACACAACCATGAAGGAGATAACAGAGGATATCCCCGAGGCAGATACACTTCCGACAACAGAGCAGGAAGTGCTTGTAGTACCCTCTGAAGACGAAGATGAGCCGGAATCGAGTTCATCCGTTACAACTCCCGTGACGACCACGAAGCCTGTTACAGTCACAACTCCTGTTACAACAACAAAGCCGATAACCACAACAACACCGATGGGCATTCCTGTCGATGGTCCATCCGAGGTGCCTGATGATAAGCCCTCTGAGGAGCCTGTTGTTTCGACTCCTGTAACCACCACACCAAAGACTACAACGACCACTACGACAGCAAAGCCTGTGGAATCTGAGCCTGAGGATATAGTTACCGACCCGAATGCGGCAAATGAGATACTCACTGTAAACAACGGCGGTACGATAGTTTCGGGTAATGCGGTGGATATCATTTCTGCGATAACCCAGAACGAGGTAGGATATACCTTTGCTCCCGAGGCGATAAAGGCACAGGCAGTTGCAGCCTATACATACGTAAAGTATTACAATGACCACGGTATGAATCCCTCTGTAATACTCAGCAAGAGCGTTAACGACTCAGTACGTGTGCTGGTGACATCCGTTATCGGACAGGCCGTTTACTACAACGGCGATCCTATCCAGGCGGTGTATTCGGCATCATCTGCGGGATATACGGCGTCAAGCCTTACTGTATGGGGCAACGAGTATCCTTATCTTGTCAGCAAGTTCTGTGAGCTTGACGAGATGTACGATCCCAACTACGGCAGGACTAAGGAATTTACTTCGGAGGATATCAAGGCGAGGGTATACAATGCCACTGGAATATCCCTGACAGGCGACCCGTCCACATGGCTGTCCGTTGACGAATATGTGGACCATGTATATGTTGGTCAGATGAATGTGGGCGGATATCACAGCTACATCAACAGCAGCGGCAAGAACGTGAAGATCTCGGGACGAGTATTCCGTGATACCATCATGGATTACGATATACGTTCCTATGCGTTCGATGTGGAGTATGACGCAGCAACGGATATGTTCATCTTCACTACCTACGGCTACGGTCACGGCGTAGGAATGAGCCAGAACGGCGCTCATGCCCTTGCTACCTACTGGGGCTACGATTACAAGCAGATACTTGAATTCTATTACACAGGCTGCTCTGTATATTAATAAAAATAACTCCCGAGGAGCGTTCCTCGGGAGTTTTCTGTTAATTATCGGCTGTTGTGCTGTAAATGAAGGATATAGCGGTCATTTTGAATTCCTCGTCAGGCTCTGCCTCGAAGCTTATCCTTATGCTTGTGCGGCTCTCGTCATTGGAGTAGCTCAGGCTCACCCTTGTGTAATACTCGTTTTCGTACACATCCTCGCCGCCGACAGGCTCGCCGTAGGCTGCTTTGACTTCTTCAATGGTGCTGCCCCAGGATATGCCCTTGGGCATAATGAGCGTCATCTTGTCGTATCTGTCAAAGCTTGCGCTGGTGGTGTGAACATCACCTAAGGGTATCTCTCTGTCAAGCGTGCTGAGAAGATTTACGGGTATCACCTGCTCAAGGTCCTGCTCCTCACCTGTGATACGGGTAAGCTCTCCGCCTAAAAACTCCGCATTTGCAGGGAACGGATCGATGCGCTTCAGAGTTTTCTCGTCGAAGTTAAATCCCATCGCCTGAAAATCCTTTACCTGAAAGGGCATGGTAAGCACCGTGCCTTCGACCCAGATATCTCCGCTGCATGGGTCCTCGCTCATCACCTCTGCCGCCTGTGTAAGCTGCTCCTCTGTGGGGTAGTAGGAATACCTAGGCTTGCCGGCGTTGCCGTTCACCAGTCCGCAGCCTGTCATAAGCGATGCGCACAGCACCGCAGACAGTACTACTGTCAGTTTCTTCATAATAAAATACCTCCATATAATTTTTTTACCAACCAACGGAGAATATGATACCACATTTTCTGCCGAAAGTCAATATAAGATCAATGGAGGAATTATTTTATTGTCTGATATAAATACCCTGTTCTTCAATATAATCTTCAAGCTCCTGCTTCATATCGTCCACCCATGTGCGCTCGATAAGCTCTGTTTTTACGGGCTTTTCCTCATTGTTTAGCTGCTTTTCCTTATCGTCCATTTTTACACCTCTTTTCAATTGTGCTACTTGTATAGATTGTATCACATCGGCGCTGAAAAAACAAGTACTTTTGCCATTGACAATTCTTTTCAGATATGTTATACTACAAGTCGTGTTATAAAGGTCATCGGAGTGTGCCACTTCTGCGGCAGACACCGTTTCAGCGATTTTCCCGTTTTTTGCGCAGCAAAAACCGATTGCCTTAAGGGCGATCGGAGGAAAAATTGCAGCGTTGACGCTGTTTGCGAAGCAAATCTGCGTCAACCCGCGCTCGGTAATTTCGGGCGCTTTTTTGTGTTTTAAGGAGAATTTATATGCAGAACAAGGAAAAGGATGTTATTCAGCTATCCGACCATTTTACTTACGGGCGGCTGATACGTTTTGTTATTCCGTCTATCGTTATGATGATATTTACCTCCATCTACGGAGTAGTGGACGGGCTTTTTGTTTCGAATTTCGTGGGAAAGACCCCGTTTGCGGCACTTAATCTCATCATGCCTGCGATAATGATAATGGGTGCAGTGGGCTTTATGATAGGTACGGGAGGCTCGGCACTGGTTGCAAAGACCCTCGGTGAGGGCGACAGAGAGCGTGCCGACCGCTACTTCACCATGATGATAATGCTTGATGTTATCGCAGGTGTGCTTCTTGCGGTGCTTGGAAACATATTTATTGAGCCTATGGCGCTGCTTCTCGGAGCAGACGAGGTGCTTCTGCCGTACTGCGTGCTGTATGGCAGGATAACGCTGTGCGGACTTCCCGCATTCATGCTGCAGAATGTATTTCAGAGCTTTCTTATCACCGCTGAGAAGCCCAAGCTGGGACTTGCTGTTACTGTTGCAGCGGGATGTACAAATATCATTCTCGACCTGCTGCTTGTAGGAATCTTTCCCATGGGACTTGCGGGAGCGGCTCTCGCCACTGCGATAAGTCAGCTTGTAGGCGGCGTTATTCCGCTGATATACTTTCTGCGCCCGAATAAGAGCCTTTTAAGGCTGACCCGCACACGACTTGAGGTATCGCCGCTGCTCAAGGCATGCGCAAACGGCTCCTCGGAGCTTATGTCGAATATCTCCATGTCGCTTGTGGGAATACTGTACAACTATCAGCTGATGAGCCTTGCGGGAGAAAACGGAGTTGCCGCTTATGGAGTTATAATGTACGTGAACTTCATCTTTGTGGCGTTCTTTATCGGATATTCCATCGGCGCAGCGCCGATAATCGGCTATCATTACGGCGCACTGAACTCCGATGAACTTAAGAGCCTTCGCAAAAAGAGCCTTGTGATAGTCGGCATTACGGGACTTGTGATGACTGTCCTTGCAGAGGTGCTTGCAGCTCCGCTTTCAGCACTGTTTGTCGGATACGATGCGGAGCTTTTCGAGCTTACACGCAGAGGCTTTATGCTGTATTCGCTGTCGTTCCTTATCTGCGGAATAAATATCTTCGGTTCGGCATTCTTTACAGCGCTCAACAACGGGCTTATTTCTGCGATACTCTCCTTTGTGAGAACGCTGGTGTTTCAGGTGGCTGCGCTGTTCATACTCCCACTATTTATGCAGGTAGATGGAATATTCTTCTCGATCGTTGCGGCTGAGATACTCGCCGCAGCTATGACGATAGTTTTCATTGTGGCGAAAAGGAAAAAGTACGGCTATTGATAAAGAAGTACGGGCGAACACTGTTCGCCCGTTTTTGTTATTATTCCGTCATGAAATAGTATGTACAGTTGCCTTGAGGATAAACCACATGCACGGAGTACACCCGTACATTCGGTGAGTTTATCAGTGCGATTGTTCCACCGCTTATATCGATATTCAGTAATCCCATACTGCCTGTACCGTAGGCTGTTACCTGTGTCACTCTGCCACCTGGGGGAATACCAAGGTCTGCTATTGTCAGAGTACCCTTGCTCCTTGGGATGATGCAGGATATCATCCCGTTTTCTGCTGCCTGCAGGGCAGAGGGTGCGTCTGCGTTAAAGCTTTGGTTGTAGTAATTCCACCAGTAGCCCGCTGTGAACATGTCCTGTCCGTTGTAGGACAGTACAGGCGGCACGGGGAGAGCCTCCTGTATCTCCTCGTCAGTCATGAAGTAGTAGATGCAGATGCCCTGTGTATATTCCACTGTAAGCGTGTAGATATTTCCCGCAGGCGCTTCGGAGAGATGGATGGTATCCAGAGTGTATTCGACATTGGAGATGCGCCCCTCGCTGTCCTGCGCATATAGATTTGATATCTGTCCCATGTGGCTTTTATACACTTCTATTCCATCCACACTCAGAGAAGTACCATTCGTCTTTATCAGCGGCAGAAGTCCCTCCTCAGCGCATGCAACGGCGTCCTTTGTGGTAAATGTCTTTTCTCCGTCGGAGTTTGTGTTCCACAGATATCTCGCTCGATACAGCTTTATATCGTTTATGTACAGGTCGGGCGGCTCGGGAAGTCCGACGAGGCTGTTAATCATCTCGTCCTGCGTGCCGCAATCCCAGAGGTCGCTCCATGAGGTGTAGAAAAGGTATTCGCAGGTGCCTTTCGGGAACTCCATAACGACAGCGTAGACTCTTACTTCAGGATGCAACGGAATGGTGATAACTCCGTCAGTGGTAAACAGCACTTCTTCCTGAGTGTCCTTTTCATCTACGCTGTATATGCGGCTGATCTTCGCACCTTCGGGGATATCGATAACCGCTGTATCAAAGTCCATAGAGCCGCTGAGAAGATGCTCCTTGTATGCATTGTAGGGTTCAACTGTGATCTCGGTCACATCGGTGCCGTTATTCCACTTGCAGCTGCCCTGCGTAAGCGGGAACCAGTCGTTGCCCTGCACCGACATATACAGCACAGGCGGAACAGAGTTTAGCACCACATTACAAAGCTCTTTTATGGTGCTTTCGGTGTAGGTGTTTCCTCTGTAAGTGAGTGTGACACCGTTTCCTGATGGGATAGCGTCGGAATAGAATTGCGTAAGGCTGTCGGGGAGTTCGAGCCTTGTTATTGCAGTGCCGTCAAACACCATGCTGCCTATGTAGGTCAGTCCATCGGAGAGGACCACCTCGCGAAGCGCTGTACATTCTGCAAACGCCCTGTCCTCTATTCTTGTGAGGGTGGAGGGGAGCGTTATTTTTGTGATGTTTTTTGTGTAACTGAGCGCCCCTGTGGCTATCTCGGTCACTCCCTCGGGGACGTATATCTCACTGCCTGCCCAGCCCATGCAGTGCGTAAGGGAATTAAGCGGGTTTATAACAAGCCCGTTTTTGTCTGCACCGTCCCAGTATGCCACATCAAGCTGGAATTTATATGTGCTGTCGGCGTTCGGGTAGGTCTTTCCTCGGAATGTTACACGGATATCCTCGCAGTGAGCAAAGCTTGTTTCAGCGCCTGTGATATCATTGGGGACAGTGATACTTCCCGTAAGCCACGACATGGCATATACAAGGCATCCGTTTTCGATAACTAGTCCGTTTTTGTCAGCCCTGTCCCAATACTCTATATCAGAGCCGAGGGTATCGAAAAGTCCGTAAGTGTAGCTTTTCCCACGGTAGGTGATAACAAGGTCACGGCAGCCGTCAAAGCTGTCCTGCGCAACGGATTTTACGCTTTCGGGGAGGGTCAGCTTTTTAAGCGAGGTGCAGTTTCTGAATGCTCCGCTGTCTATGCTTTCAAGCCCCTCTGGGAGAGTAAGGCTTTCAAGCGATGTACAGCCGCTGAAGGAGTCCTTGTGGATGGTGGATATCCCTGCGGGGAGTATCACATCATCAAGAGATGTGCAGCCCTCAAAGGCATTGCGACCGATATAGGTCAGCGTGTCGCTGAATAATACGCTGCTGAGGGCAGTGCAGCCCTTGAAGGCTCTGTCGCCTATCCACTCGTTGCCGTAGAGAGTGGTCACGCTTTTGAGCTTGGTACAGTTTCTGAAAGCGTCCTCTGCGATACGTCTTACAGTACTGTCGATGGAGGCGGAGGTTACATCCTTATCTGCGGAGCGCAGCACATCCTCCTCTATCAAAAGATCTGTGTCAAATCGGCTGTCGTATTCGTCCTTTGTGCAGTATTCCGCACCGAAGTAGGATGTGACATCGCCTTGCGGATAGGAAACGGTTATCGCATAATACAGCTTGCTTCCGATATCCGCAGCGGGGAAGCGGATTATATTCCCCTCGTACATATCAAGCGGAGTGCGGCTGCCGTCATCGTTGCAGAGGGCTACCTCGCTGATAGCTCCGCCGTTTTCAAGCTCTGCGGTTATCTCGTGTCCCTCGTAAACAGGCAGGTACATGGTAAAGCCGTTTTCATACAGGAAGACAAGGCTTTGTCCCTCAACCTCACGGGTAGTGCCCTCGTATTTCCACAGGCAGGTGTCGTGAACAAGCCCGGTACGGTAGGCGTCGCAGGATATCATGAGGGACGGCGGCTCGTAGGATGTTCCTGATGCGTCGTTCAGCGCATGACGGATCACCTCTGCAAGCGCCTCGGCGGTGATGTCCTCGATGCTTGCGAAATCCCCACCCGCAGAACCCGCCGAGCCTACCTCGGGGTTGAGGTTTGTGTAGCCGTCAAGAAGCTCCTCTGACATGCTGTTGTATTCAGCTTCTGTTATCTCCTCCTTTTCGGAGTGGTTCTCATACAAAACATGGTTGAATATGCTGTCCATACGCAGGGTAACAGAATCGTATATAAACTCAAACATGGCTATTCGTGTAAGTCCGTGTTCATAGTCCAGCGTGAAGTATTCTTCAATGCAAAGATTTTTCATGCTGTTAAGCATATTCTCATGTTCCGAGTCAACGGTGAACATGGCATTTGCATCATCCGAGTGCTGAATGGTCTGAGTTTTTATGATCGTTCCCTCGGGGCTGTCATATACGTTGTATCTGAATGTTACCTCGTATGGGTTGAGCAGTATTGCCTTGCCGTGCTTTACGGCGAACAGCGCTTTTGCAGTGGGGTCTGCTCTGTTGTTTTTAACGAATACTATCGTTCCGTCAGAGGTCTGTACAGCCTCGGCAAGGATATTGGGTGAAAGATATGCTTCGTTTTCGGAGAACACCTCAAGATACATTTCCGCTATATCGAGCGCCACAGACATATTCTCGGAGTTTATGCCCTCTATCGGCTCGGTGTCGGGCTTTGCGTATAGCGCAGCTTCGATGATCTTAGCCGCAGACGCTGCATTTCCGTTATGGGCGGTGAACTGCTCAAAGCTATGCTCCGATATCATGTCGTAGCCTTGCATAAAGCGTATCTTCTCTGAAAGATATTCCTCATGAGTGCAGGGAATGACGCTGTTTATGTCATTCGGGTCGAGCTTTGCACATTCTGCTATCTCGCCGTTTATCTCGGTGCGTTCTGTGCCGCCGAGATAGGTAAGCGTGTTGTCCTCGCCTATCGTGTAGAATACATCGGTATAGTATGCCATGCTGTCCCCGACAGTGCCGCCTGTGCTAAGCTGGATAAGCGCACCGTTTTCGCCGTCGTACAGCTTTATATTCTCTGCAATAAGTCCGTCAAATGCGTACAGCCTGCCTGCGGAGAGGTAGTACAGCACTGTGCTGTATTTCTGCTCCTCGCCGTTTGCTACGGCAATAAGCCTGCCGTCCGAAAGCTGTGCGGAGAATGTGCTGAGGGTTTCGGTCAGCGGTTTACGGCTGAGATAGTCCTCCGCAACACGTGAAGCTATTCCGTCAAGGTCGGGGGATAGCTCCACTGACTTTGCTATCGCAGTGTGAAGCTCAGGCTCCACTATCTCGGAGTCTATCGATATCTGCACATACGCACCAAGCTCATCGCTGTGGGCGAGTATTCCGCAGTCGTTCATCTGAGAATATTCAGGGTCATCGGAGCGTATAAAGCAGGTGGCAGAGGTGAAGCCATCCTCCTGCTTTACGGGAGTATACTCGTTGTCCCAGCTTACCATGGAGTTAAGCATTATCTGGTTGTAGATGCCTACATACGGCATATCGGGCTGAGGCTCGTACACGAAGAAGTCTATATCACCCAAGTCGTTTCCGTAGACATCGGTGATATCCACACGAGAAAAGCCGCCTGTGCGCTCTTCGCCCTCAGGAATGCTTATGCGCCAGTCCTCGGGGAGGGAAATGCTCAGCTCAAAGGGAAGTACATCAAATACGTAGGAGTTGTATTCGGTGCGGTTGTCAAAATAGGCGGGGAAGCTGACCGCATCATGCAGGAGCGTATACTTCTCCGTTGGGTCGTTTACGGGGTCGCTGCTTTCGTCGGGTTGAGATATCCCGGAGCTGTCAGCAGGATCAATTATCGGGCTGCCCTGCGTCAGGGTGATACCGCCCCATATTCCCAGACCTACGACAGCTGCCGCAGAGCCAATACCTGCTATCATTTTCCATGAGGAGGTCTTTTTGCCCGCTATCCTCACGCTGCCTGATGTATGCTGCTCCTCCACGCTGTCGCTGAGGGAAACTGTATCCTTGCCGTCCATCATCTCCACAAGTCTTGCCTTTGCATCAGCCTTGAAGCTGTCAGAGAGCGCTATTTTGTTGTATGCTGATCTAAATTCCTGCTTATTCATATAGCATCCCCCTCCAGACTTATTTTCAGTGAGCTTCTGCCACGCTCAAGCCGTTTGTATACCGTTGCCTCGCTGATACCCAGTGCGGCGGATATCTCAGCAGAGCTCATGTCCTCGTAGTAGAACATGTATATCGTAGTCTTAAGCTTATCGGGAAGCCGCATCACAAGGTCAAGAACATCGTATTCGCCCTCGGTCAGCGGAGCGGCAAGCGTGTTCTCCAGTACCTCGTCCAGCGGCTGATTTCTCCGCATCCTTGCGGAGCTTATCACGTTCAGCGATTTGTTTTCCGCAGTGCGTATCAGCCATGCCTTTATGTGGTTCTCGTCGTTGAATGTATCCTGCTTCATCAGCGCCACGAATGTGTCCATTACCACATCCTGTGCCTCCTCGCAGTTGCGGACTATGTTCAGCGATATCCTATATACCATATCCGAATACCTGTCAAACAGTCCGCTGATGCTGTCTCTGGTTATTGCTATCATATAACCACCCTTCCGTTTTTTCTGCTCTGATATTAAAACATTTGGGAAACTATCTTTCTGACATTTTATTTTATTATGATAATACTTTTTTCTGATGCTGTCAATAAGTTGCTGTTGCCTAATTAAGCTGATAACTCTGCGGGATGACTAAAAAAGCATACGATAACTGTGAAAAGTTCCAAAAATGTTTACGGGTCAAAAATACTCTTGAATTTTGCAAAAATGTGTGATATGATTTAAATATTATAAGTACTTACAGGAGGATATCGGAATGAAAAGAAAGCTCATTGGTTTTGTTGCTGCTTTCCCCGAATCTATCTATACTCAGCGTCTTATGGAGGGCGTGTTTGCCCAGTGCGATAAATACGGCTACGATGTGGCGGTGATAGCCCCTATGACTCAGGTGTGCCTTTATCAGAAGGAGTACCTTGATGGTGAGCTGAATATCTTCAACCTGATAAATTTTGACAGATTTGACGGTATTATAGTCGATACGCATTCCCTTTCAGAGGACAGCACCACCTTTGTTGTGGAAAGACTTCTGAAAAAATTTGAAAAGGAGTGCCGTATTCCTGTTTTCTCGGTGGGAATGTATTTCGGTAACTATCCTGCGCTGTTCACCCGTGACCGTCAGATGTTCCGTGAGATAACGTCGCACATCCTCGATGTGCATGGCTGTAAGGATATCTGGTTCCTTACGGGTGCTAAGGAGCATGCAACCTCCGCCGACCGCCTTAACGGCTTTCTTGATGAGATGTCAAGCCGTGGTCTTTCAGTGCCTGCTGAGAATATCTTCTACGGCGATTTCTGGTACACCAGCGGAAATAAGCTTGCCGACCGCATAGCTGCAGGCGAGCTGAGAAAGCCCGAGGCAGTCATCTGTGGCAGCGATCACATGGCACTGGGACTTATCAACCGCCTTTCTGACCACGGAATAAGAGTTCCCGAGGATATTATAGTTACAGGCTTTGACGCAACATACGTTTCTGCGGTAAATCCGATAACTGTTACATCCTTTATTCCGGAGTGCGCAAAAACAGCCGCTGATGCGGTGGATGAGATACGCAGGATGATAGAGCCTGACGCAGAGATAATTCCTTATGATGTAAGCTCTGCCAAGCGCATGCGTGCGGGTATGAGCTGCGGCTGCCGCAGCGACTGCGGAGATATCGTTGAACAGGTGAGGGAGCTGCTGTATCATACCAGTCATGACTTCAATGTTGATGATGCATTTGAAACTATCGATGTCGGTACGCTGTTCGAAAGCTACATGTTTGAGTCGCTGTCCAACACCTCCGACCCCGAGAAGTGCATATTTGAGATATTCAAGGCGACCTATCTGCTGCGCCCGTATGGTGATTTCTATCTTTGCCTTGATGACAAGCTTTTCAGCTTTGAGAGCAGAATGAAGGTGGGTTACCCTGCAAAAATGAAGAACGTCATA
>JAFSHE010000166.1 GCA_017440445.1 Oscillospiraceae bacterium
ATCGCACGCACCTTCGGTGAGGCTCTGCTGAAGGGTCTGACAGCTGCAGGCTACAAGATGTACGATAAGGGCGGCGTTCTTATTTCTGTACGTGACAGTGATAAGAATGAGGTAATCGAGATCGCAAGCCGCTTTGAGGAGCTTGGCTTTGAGATCTACGCAACAGGCGGTACAGCTTCTGTTCTCAACCGTAACATGATCGCAGCTAACCACGTTTACCGTATCTCCGAGGGCGAGCCTAACGTTATCTCCCTGCTTGAGAGCGGTAAGATCAATTACGTTATCTCCACTTCCGAGACAGGCAGAAAGCCCTCCCGTGACAGCGTAAGGATGCGCCGCAAGGCAGTAGAGCGTTCCATCGCCTGCCTTACCTCCATCGATACAGCAAACGCACTGCTTGAGTGTCTTGAGATGCACAAGAGCGTTGATGATGTTGAGATGGTAGACATCACAAAGATATAATTAATATACACCCAAACGGCGGGAATAACTCTCGCCGTTTTCGGGTATAAAAAAGCTACTTTTTTCGTTCAGCGAAAGGACAATAAATGAAGATCGGCAAATATCCCGTAAAGTTTTCCTATAAGATACCACGCCTTATTGCGGATGTGTTCTCTCTTGCGCTTGCGGTACTGATAGTATCGGTGACGGTGAGCTTCTTTCAGCAGTACGATATGCTGCTGTATGATATTATCGGCGCAGCAAACGTTGATAAGATAGTAAGCACCGAGGACCCCACGCTTGTATGGCGGAAGTGGATCGCACTGATATTCCCGCTGCTTACAGCAGGCATTATCGCTGCTTATCTGATACTTACGCTGAAAAGCCACAGCTTTTCACGCTGGCAGGTAACAAAGCGCACTGCACAGAAATGCTATGATACGTATGCATTCTGCGTCTCCTTGTGTAAGATACCTGCGCTGCTTGCAGTGTTCGATGTTATGTATATCGTTCACAACACGCTGCTTGGAGTAAAGGTCAGTCTGTTCAGCTTTCAGCTTATTCTTGACGTGGTAATGATAGCTATCATCATCCGTTTTACAATGCACAGAATTACAAGTATCACTTCGACTGCGGAGAAAGCTCCCTCGCACACAGTTAAAGTCAGAGCGGTAGCGGCAGAAAAGGAAAACGATACAAACGACAACATTTCAGACAATAAGGAGGAAGCATGAGTTATTTCTGCGATAAATACCAGGTCATCGAAAAAACTGCGCTTGCAGGTAATATCTTCTCGATAACCGTAAAGTGTCCCGAGGCGGCAAAGGCTGCCGAGGTAGGACAGTTTGCAAACATCACGGCCGAGGGCTACACACTGCGCCGCCCTATCTCTATCTGCGATATCGACAAGGAGGCGGGAACGCTCCGCTTCGTGTTTGAGGTGCGTGGTAAGGGTACAGAGGTCATCTCCCGTGTTAATGTGGGCGATACTCTCGATATTCTCGGTCCTCTCGGAAACGGCTTCCGTATTCCCGAGGGAAAAAAGGTGATCGCTGTCGGCGGCGGTATCGGAGTTCCCCCTCTGATGGGAATAGCTAAGAAGCTTGGCAGCGATTGCACTGCTATCCTCGGCTTCAGAAGCTACGACAGGATAATCCTCGACAAGGAGTTCGAGAAATACGGTGCAAATGTTGCGGTCTGCACCGATGACGGTACAGTAGGCTTCAACGGACTTGTAACAGTTCCGCTTGAGAACACTCTCAAGAACGTGGGCGCTGACCTTGTATGCGCATGCGGTCCCGAGCCTATGATAAAGGCAGTTGTGGCTGTCTGCGAGAAGTATAATATCCCCTGTCAGGTATCTCTGGAGCAGCGCATGGGCTGCGGAGTCGGCGCATGCGTAGTATGCAGCTGCATGACAGTAAGAAACGGTCAGGAGTTCTATGCAAGAGTATGCAAGGATGGTCCTGTATTTGACAGCAAGGAGGTAAAGTTCAATGGCTGATCTTTCTGTAAGAATAGCAGGTGTGGAGTTCCCTAACCCCGTTATTGCGGCATCGGGAACCTACGGCAACGGTGAGTGCTATACCGATCTCTATCCGCTTTCAAGACTTGGCGGTGTTTCCTGCAAGGGTATGACCATCGAGCCTAAGATGGGCAATATTCCCCCGAGAATTGCTGAAACTCCCGCAGGCATCCTGAACTCCGTTGGACTCCAGAACCACGGTGTACATGCGTTTATCGAATACTATCTCCCCACTCTCAAGGAGGAGGGCAACGTAATAATCGCAAACGTTGCGGGCGCAGTGCTGGATGATTACATCGCAGCAGCTGAGGCACTGGACGCTACCGATGTAGACATGATAGAGCTTAACATCTCCTGTCCTAATGTCAAGGCGGGCGGTGCGACATGGGGCGTTACCTGCGAGGGCGCAGCGTCTGTAACAAAGGCAGTAAGAGCCGCAACAAGCAAGCCGCTTATCGTTAAGCTTACTCCCAATGTAACAAGCATAACCGATATCGCAAAGGCAGTCGAGGCAGAGGGTGCGGACTCCATTTCGCTTATCAATACGCTCCTCGGCATGAGAATAGATATCAGAAACCGTCGTCCCATACTCCACAACAACGTGGGCGGACTTTCAGGCCCCGCTGTATTCCCCGTGGCTGTGCGCTGTGTATGGCAGTGCTACAATGCCGTAAACATCCCGATAATCGGTATGGGCGGCATCTCCACATGGGAGGACGCTGTGGAGATGATGCTCGCAGGTGCTACCGCTATCCAGATGGGTACTGCAATATTCACCGACCCCTATTCTCCTCTGAAGGTCATCGACGGACTTGCCGAGTATATGGATAAGAACGGTATCAAGAGCCTGTCCGAGATCGTTGGTCAGGTGAAGCCGTGGTAAGGGCATTTTGATTATTTCGTAAACAGGGCAGCTGTGATTTACTGCCCTGTTTAAAAATAGCTGTTTCGGATGTATAATGGAACCGTTATTTACTACAACAACCACATTCACGCTTGATGAATATATGAAATGCAACATGCAGATAGGTTTGAAAAGCAAGCGCTTTGTCAGAACGGTGATATTGTTTACGGGTCTGATACTGCTGCTTGCACTGGTGTCGTTTCTGGATAAATCCTACGTTACGGCTATAGTATATGTTATAAGCGGCATGCTTTATCCTGTTTTGTTAATAGTGTTCATGCGCATTGGTATGAGGCGCACTTATAAAAACGAGATTTTTCGTGACACTGTGTGTAAGTTCAGTTTTTTTGAGCAGCACATGGTGGGGGAAGGTCCTACGGATTGTTTGGAATACACCTATGACAAGCTGTATAGCATTGCGGAGACAGAAACGAATTTCTACATAATGATAGCGGCTGATCAGGGTTGGATCGTGGTCAAGAACAACTGCACTCCGGAGCTTATTGCGTTCATACAGCAGATCAAGTGCGAATACAACAAATGATACAAGGAGACCCCTATGAAGATAATGGCAGTAGACTACGGCGACAGCCGTACAGGTCTTGCGATGTGCGACAAGAGCGAGATACTCGCAACGCCGCTTACGATAATCCACATGAAGGATTTTGACATCTGCGTGGAAAAGGTAGCCGAGGCGGTAAAGGAGAACAAGGCGGAGATGGTAGTGGTGGGAAATCCCATCAACATGAACGGCACCTATGGTCCCCGCTCTGAGAAGTGCTGTCTTTTCGCTGAAAAGCTCCGCTCTCTCGTGGATGTGGAGGTAAGGATGTGGGACGAGCGCTCCTCCACCGTCACCGCAATAGGCGTGATGAACGAGAATAACAAGCGTGGCAAAAAGCGCAAGGAGAGCCTTGACGCAGTGGCTGCAGCGGTGATACTTGAGAGCTACCTCGCATACCGTAAAAATCACCCAGATGAATAACCGAAAGAACGGCAGAAATGCCGTTCTTTTTCTTGTATATGAAGATTATCTGAAAACGTTTTCAAAACTCTTGACATTTTCAGGATATGGCTGTAAAATATAAGGTAGATAATTATGCCCGAAAGGGACTATCTGAAAGGAAATTTGAGATATGAGCTTTTCAGCTGCAAGGATATTCAGTAATAACATGGTGCTTCAGAGCCTGAAGCCCGTAAACGTATTCGGCACAGGAACAGACGGTACAGTGCTTACCGTTTCCATTACGGGAGAGGAGGCAGCAAGAACTACCGTTACTGTCAGGGACGGCAGATGGCTTGCGGTACTTCCCCCGCAGCCCCCGCAGGAGTGCGTGGAGCTTTCCGTTTCCGATGGAAAGAACACCGTTACATATCGTAACGTGGCAGTCGGAATAGTATGGCTGGCAGGCGGTCAGAGCAATATGGAGTTCGAGCTTCAGAATTGCACCACAGGTAAGGACAGCCTTGAAAATGACGACCCCGATGTGCGCTTCTACTACACTCAGAAAAGAAGTATCGAGGATGCTAACTTCTTCGAGGACGAAAAGAAGATGGGCTGGTGCGAGTTCTCCAATAAGGAGTCCGCTAAAAGCTGGAGTGCAGTAGGCTACTACTTCGCCAAGGAGCTTTCCGAGGAGATGGGCATGACCGTCGGAATAATCGGCTGTAACTGGGGCGGCACATCTGCATCTGCGTGGATGGAGAGAGAATACTGCACAGGCGAGACCGCTGTATATTTCGAGGAATATGATGCAGCTGTTCAGGGAAAGACTATTGAGGAGCTTAAAAAGGACTACCTTGATTATCAGGAATATCACATGAACTGGGAGAAAAAAAGCGCCGAGTATTACACGAATACTCCCGACCCCACATGGGACGGCTGTCTTGAATACTGTGGTCCGAACAAGTATCCCGGCCCACATTCTCCGCTCAATCCCATGAGTCCCGGAGTGCTGCACAGGAGCATGATAGAGAGAGTTGCTCCCTATACAATGACAGGCGTTATCTGGTATCAGGGCGAGAGTGACGATCACCGTCCCGAGAGCTATTATACGCTTCTCAATCAGATGATAAAGAACTGGCGTGATACATGGCAGGATGATGAGCTTTTCTTTGTTATCGGACAGCTTCCCATGCATCGCTGGAGCGCAGACGAGGACAGAAAGCACTGGTGCCTCATCCGAGAGGCTCAGGCTATGACCGCAAAGCGTGACAGAAGTGCGGCGCTTGCAGTGCTTACCGACTGCGGCGAGTTCAGCGAGATACATCCCAAGAATAAGGAGCTTCCTGGACACCGCTTCTTCCTTGCGGCTATGAACGGCTGCTACGATGCGGATTATGACAACACAAATGCAGTTCCCACTGCAAATCCCGAGGCTTTCGAGATAGTATGGAACGATGACAGCGTTGATATATTCATCACCACAGGCGAGAGCCTTGAGGTAAGAGGAGAAAGCGGCGAGATTCTCGGCTTTGAGATGGCAGGCGCAGACGGACAGTTCGTTCCCGCAAAGGCTGAGATAGCCGACCGTGAGCTGTGGCACGCAGAGCCTGGCAGCGAGGTGCTCCATATCAGCGGAGTGAACGAGCCCTGCGAGGTGCGTTACCTGTGGACAAACTATACTGAGGATATCACCCTGTTCGACTGCGAGTCGGGAATACCGCTTCCGCCGTTCCGTTTTATAAAGGCGAAGCACAGGGGCTGATGGAGGAAAAATGGAAAGAGCAAAGTTAGACAGAATAAACGAGCTTGCCCGCAAGTCAAAGCAGCAGGAGCTTACTCCCGAGGAAAAAGCGGAGCAGCAGAAGCTGCGTGACGAGTACCGTGCGGAATTCAGAGCGGGACTTATGGGACAGCTTGAAAACGTGTATATTCAGGAGCCTGACGGAACAAAGAGAAAGGTACTGAAGCAGTAAGCATATACAGAACAGAACGAAAGGAAACACAATGATAGCATTGGTAACAGGTGCAAGCGCAGGAATAGGCAGAGATATAGCACGTTCCCTCGCAAAGCACGGAATAAATCTTATCATTACGGCAAGAAGAAAGGACAGGCTGCTGGAGCTTAAAAAGGAGCTTACCGAAGCGTATGGAGTAAAGGTCAAGACAATTACCGCAGACCTTTCCTCCGAAAAGCAGGTAAGGGAGCTGTACAGACGGGTCAGGCAGTATGATATCGATATACTGATAAATAACGCAGGCCTTGGAGTTTTCGGCGGATTTACCGAAACAGACCTTGACAAGGAGCTTGAGATGCTGGATATCAATATCCGTGCATTTCACATACTGTTCAAGCTGTTTCTCAGGGATTTTGAAAATCGTGACTGCGGATATATCCTTAACACCGCAAGCTCTGCGGGATTTTTCCCGGGACCGCTGTTTTCGTCCTACTACGCAACGAAGGCTTATGTTGTGCGCATGACAGAGGCGGTGTATGAGGAGCTTCGCTGTAAAAACAGCGGTGTAAACCTCTCTATGCTGTGTCCGGGACCTGTTGCTACGGAATTCCTTGACAGGGCTGGGGTTACCTTCGCCATGAAGCCCCAGAGCAGTGAATACGTTGCAGAATACGCTGTAAGAGAGATGTTCGGCGGCAGACTTATGATATGTCCCTCGCCGCTTGTAACGGCGGGAATATATTTGAGAGGGCTTCTGCCTGAGCCTGTGCTGGCATACGGTGCAAGGCTGATACAGTCCCGCAGGGAGGAGAAATAATGGCTTCACAGACAGAGATAACCGTCCGCTATGCGGAGACCG
>JAFSHE010000019.1 GCA_017440445.1 Oscillospiraceae bacterium
GATATGGGCTGTGAGATAAACAACCATTCAAGAGCCATCCTTACATGAACGAGATGACTGTTGACGAGATCATCGAGGAGTTCAAGTATACAGATGATAAGATATTCGAGATCACAGGAGAGCGTTCCAAGTTCTTCCGTCCTCCTTATATCGCAGTTAATCAGGATATGCTGGATAACATCGATGTTCCCTTTATCGCAGGTATCGGCTGCAATGACTGGATGGACAATAACCCCGCAGACCGCCGTGCAATGAGCATTCTCCGTCAGGTAAAGGAGGGTGATATCATCCTGCTTCACGATGCTGAGGGCAACCACATGACAGTTGAGGCTCTTGATACCATCATCCCCGAAATGCTTGCACAGGGCTACAAGTTTGTTACTGTATCCGAGCTGTTTGAGCTTAACGGCAAGGAGATATCCGCAGACGATATCAAGATATATACAAATATCAACCAGAAGTATCAGTATAATTAATGATACAGAACTGACTTAATAAAAAAGGACCGTCTTCATTGAGAAAGACGGTCTTTTTATATGATAGCCAAGCTGTTAAAGCTGGTATCTCATCCATACTGTTCCGTTATCCATAGCTTCAGCACTTATCAGTGATGCCTCATACATATCTGAGTCCATAAACAGTGGCTTGTCATCCTTATCTGCTATAACAGGCGCAACAACAAGGCTCAGTTCATCCACCAGTCCTGCACGCAGGAAAGAGCCGTTTATGATACTGCCGCCCTCAAGCAACAGCTTTTTGATCCCAAACAGCCGATACAGCTTATTGAGAGCGAGCTTCAGGTCGATCTCTTCCGCGCCTGCGAATACATAAGAAACACCGATTTTTCTGTAATATGCAAGCATTTCAGCAGGCGTTTTTTCAGTCAGCACTTCGATTATGTGGCAGTTGTCGTATCCCTCATCTTCATCGTGTATAAGGCTATCCGTCCAGCCTGTTTTTCCACAGGTATCGAATGATACAGCGTAATAATCGTGCTTCATGGCGATATAGTCTTCACGGGTGATATCTGCACCTGCAAGCTCGGAAAGCTCAGGCCTGAAGCCGTTGGTAAAGCTGGATTCCATAGTCACTCTGCCGCAGGCAAAGGCATCTCCTTTAAGTCGGCGGTTTATCTCGTAGTAGGTATCGCAGGCATTCAAGCCAGTTTCGCTGCCGAGAAAATCACCTGTGACCTTGCCGTCTATGCTGGTTGTCATGTGGCATATCACAGCAGGGCGGAGACCGTGCTTTTCGATGTATTTCTGAGCGTATGAGCAGCTCGCCGTGACCACTCCGCCGCGCAGATGTATCGCAGCAATGGCACGGCTGACAAGCTTTGCGGCAATTCCTTTGCCCTGCATGCTATCATCAACCAATGTGTGATCGATGTTGAAAATGCCTTTCTGAATTTCGGGGAATGTTACTATTCCCACTTCTTTGCCGTTGTGGAGGCATACGACCTTTTCGTTTTCTGTTCTGAAGATCATCTTTCTCATCTCCTTTGTTATATTCTATCACAAATATCAGGATATATCAATGAGGTCTTGCAGGAATATTCGCGGAGGTAACAGCCAAAATAACCCTGAAAGGGTGATGAAATGGCAAGAAGATATATTTCGGTACTGCTTACGGTATTGCTTCTTTGCGGCTGTAACAGAGCAGAGCCGCCCGTTGATATCGGAGAAAAGGAAACGGTAGTGCTGGATATTTGGTGTGAACGTGAGGATTGGGATATAGTTACAGAGCTATGCGGTGATTTTGCTGAGGAGCATCGTGAAAAGAACTATGCGTTTTCGCTGGA
>JAFSHE010000167.1 GCA_017440445.1 Oscillospiraceae bacterium
CCTGGAAGTACTTCTTCAGAGGTGTCATACCCGCATTGATAAGCAGGATGGAGTTATCGCCCTGAGGTACCAGGGGGAAGGAATTCATACGCAGATGTCCTTTGCTTTCAAAGAACTTAAGATAGCTTTCGCGGAGGTCATTCAAGCCTGTCCATTTCATAATTTTATCCTCGATTTTTTATTAGATTTACATTTATTTACATCTACAAGACGAAATAACGCATACATATTTATTATAATACATTTTCGGGAAAAGTCAATACAAAAAGCACCGTCTGACACGGATTTTCACTCGATTAGGTGAAAATACCGAAATCAGGCGGTGCATAGCGCTTAAGTAGCATCAAAATGCGAAAAACAGGAGGGTGTCTACGCACCGAAAAGGTGCTTCATCTCGTCCATGAAAGGCTCCTCGTACAGCTTGGGATAGAAGCCGAATACCAGCTCGTAAAACTGCGAAGGCGACAGCGACTCAAACTCCCCGAAGATAAACCCGGGGTAGCTGCGCATGGCGTCGGACATGGACTTTGCCTTTCCGATATCTCCAATGGACAGCTTTGCGCATATCATATCGTTTCCGTAGATGAATGCGGGGATGTGCTTTTTTGCATTTTCGTAGTCGTAATCAAGCACAGGATAGAATCGTGAAAACAGCCTTTTCACCTCACGGTAGTAGTCCTTATTGTGGTGCTTAAGCTCTCGTTTAAGCTGCCACAGGCACTTTGCGAGGGGGCGCTTCTCGTTTTCGCAGTGGGAGAGCGCCGCTGACATGCTGTCAAGGATATGTGCGAAGTTCGTGTACTCACACTTTGAGCCGTACAGCACCTTAAGCGCCATCAGAGTCCGTGCGAGGGCGGCTTTTTCCGTCATTGTGCGTTCTCCTTTCGATGCAATATAGGTTATTTATACGGGAACAGGCGTTTGAGTGAGGATGTTTTCGATAAGCTGTTCAGGCGAGCCGAACATCTGCTGACCCGAGGCAAGCAGCACCCTATGTGCAAGTACGGACACCGCAACAGCCTTTACGTCATCGGGGGTGACAAAGCCTCTGCCGTTTATCAGCGCCATAGCCTGCGAAGCCTTGTACAGCGCTATGGAAGCACGGGGACTTGCTCCCAGCTTTACTATCTGCGGGGAGTATCTTGTGGCTCCAACGATTGAGAGGATGTATGCCTTGACCGTCTCGGTGACGGTTATCTTTTCAGCCTCGGCACGCAGCGACAGAAGCTCCTCCAGCGACATTACGGAGGACACCTCCCTGTTGTGCGGCATGATATCCAGCATGGACATCTCTGCGGCACGGTCGGGGTAGCCTATCGAGATGCGCATGATAAAGCGGTCGAGCTGCGCCTCGGGCAGGTGATATGTTCCGTATGTTTCAATAGGATTTTGCGTAGCGAGAGTCATGAATGGCATGGGCAGAGCGTGGGTCACACCGTCAACGCTTATCTGCTTTTCCTCCATCGCCTCAAGCAGCGCAGACTGCACCTTGGGAGAGGTGCGGTTTATCTCGTCTGCCAGCAGGAAGTTGCACATAGCTGCGCCCTCACGGTATTCTGACTTGCCCGTTGTCATATCGATGGAGTTGTAGCCGATAACGTCCGAG
>JAFSHE010000168.1 GCA_017440445.1 Oscillospiraceae bacterium
CCTCAGTCTGTCGAAAAAGTCCCGCTGGGACTATTTCGACAGGTTCTCCGCAAAAGCGGAGGTCGGAACGGCTGACGCCATTCCGAGTCGTCCCTCCCACATGCAATGCGTTGAGTGCATGCACTCAACTTGTACACTCGTCGGGACATCGGTATTTTTTGCGAGGGAGACCCCCGCAAAAAATATATTAGAAAGCCCGCTGTGCGGGCATAAACAAGTTTTTTTACAAGCAAAGGGCGGGATCGCTCCCGCCCTGCCAACGTACCTTAATTAGTAGTTGCTGTTATTGTTCTGCTTGTTTGTCTGGTCGTTCTTCTTCTGTGTGGACTGGTTGTTCTGCTTGTTCTGATTGTTCTGGTTCTGATTAGACATTTTTGTTTCCTCCTGTGTAAACACATTACTGCGGTTTGTTCCGCACAAGTATTATCTGCACAGACAGAAAAAATATTCATACATTTTACGGAAAAAACACCCGCCTGTTTAAAGGCGGGTGCGTTCATGCTATCTGAGTGAGAAATTATTCCTCGTCCTTCTTCTCCTCGGAGAGTATCTCGTCCTTCTTCTCCTCTGCTACGGGAGCTTCCTCAGCAGGTTCCTCTGTAACAACAGGCTCGGGCAGCTTTGTACCGCACTTGGGGCAGTAGCAGTTGTCCTTGCTGGTCTTAGCTGCACAGCTTGTGCAAGCTACCTGATTGTTAAGCTCATCGATCTGCTTTTCGATATCGGAAAGATTAGCATACAGCTCGTCGATCTCTGCGATTGCTGCATCAAAAGACTCGTTATCCTTCTCATCAGACTTAGCCATCTGATAGATAGTACCGCCAAGCTTCTCAAACTTGTTCTTGATATCGCTGTTGATCTGAGCCTTCTTGATCTTCAGCTTGGAGATCTTTACAGCCTCATCAGTTTTCTTGCCTGCTGTTGCGGCAACTGTCTTGGTGGTGGAAATAAATTCATCTAAAAAGCTCATTTTGAAAAACTCCTTTCAGGAAATGCCGTTATCCATACTATGGGATACAGCATGATTTCGTGCAAGGCGGCGCGGATCTCTGCACCACAGTTGAGCGAAACGCCCGCAAAACACCGCAGTCTGCGCCTCTGTTAGTATTGTAACACATTCCCGCACATTTTGCAAGTGCTAAGGGAAATTTTTCATACACATTTCACCTTTACACGACTATCCTGCCGTCTGCGATGCGCACAAGGCGCTGCGCACGCTTTGCCGCCTGCTCGTCATGGGTGATGATAACGATGGTCTTTCCGCTGCGGTTAAGCTGCGAAAGAATATCCATGACCTCATGGCTGTTGCGGCTGTCGAGATTGCCGCATGGCTCGTCAGCAAGGATGACTGAAGGGTCCGCTGCAATAGCCCGTGCGATGGCTGTTCGCTGCTGCTGACCACCTGACATCTCACAGGGACGATGCGCCGCACGCGAGGTCATACCTACCGCATCAAGCGCCTGCTGTGCAAGTCTGCGGCGCTCGTACTGAGCTACCCCTCTGTACATCAGCGGAAGCTCCACATTCTCAAGCGCCGTAAGCGACGGGATAAGGTTGAAGCTCTGAAACACGAAGCCTATCTTTCTGCTCCTGATACGGCTAAGCTCCCTGTCGGGAAGCTCCGAAACATCGTTTCCGTCAAGCAGATAGCGCCCCGAGGATGGCGTATCAAGGCAGCCGAGAATATTCATCAGCGTGGATTTCCCCGAGCCACTGACGCCTGTCACCGCCACATACTCCCCGCTGAATATGTCAAGACTTACACCGTCCAACGCACGGACCTCTGTTCCACCCACATTGTATTTCTTACTGATATCGATAGCTTTTATAGACATGATATTACCCCCGTTTTCATTTTACCGATTTAGGATTGACGAAAACGGGGGAAATATTCGCTATATCTTCTGTATATCGAAAAGCTCCTGCATTACTAGCCATGCGGGCAGATAGCAGCGGTTGACCGTCCACCAGCTTGCCCCTGCCAGACCATATTCATTGATAAGCTCCAGCTTCGCACGGATGCTGCGAGGGTCGTCAAACCACACCACATGGCTAACTCCCTCGGGATTGGTGTAGTTGAAATAGGGCGACTGTGCCGCCTCGTCAAAACGCACCTCTGCATTGTATCTTGCCGCAAGCTCTGCCGCCTCAGCAAGCCCTACGCTTTGTGCAGGAGTACCACGCATGTAGGGAAGCGTCCAGTCGTAGCCGTAATTCGGCATACCCATAAGTATCTTCTCAGGTGGAATTTCCGTCACAGCATAGTCAAGCACCCTGCGCACCTCGTTTATCGGAGATACCGCAAGCGGAGGACCGTATGTGTAGCCCCATTCATAAGTCATAACGATGACATAATCGGCTATCTCACCCTGGACGGCATAGTCGTGGGACTCGTACAGAAGTCCCTGCTGGTCTGCTGATATCTTCGGTGCAAGTGCGACCGTCACGATATACCCTGCGCTGTGCAGACGGTCGGTCAGCTCCCGCAGGAACCTATTGTATGCCACTCTGTCCGTTGGCGCAATGTATTCCATATCCATATTAACGCCGTAGTAGCCCTTGTTCTTTACTTCTTCTATTATACCTGTTATCAGCTTTTCGGTGAGTACAGGATCGGCGAGTATTCCTGACAGAGCGTCTGTGCTGAACCCCCCGTCATACAGATTTGTCACAACCATCAACGGCATAACTGCGGAGCGCACAGCACGGTAGATCAGGTCGCTGTCATTGGGCGGGATAAGGTCTGCCTCGGGCGTCAGCGTGTAGCTGAAGGGACTTAGGAAGGTCAGAAACGGCATAACACAGTTCAGCGAATTCGGAGTTATAGATGGATACGCATAGCCGTTGAATACCGCCGTCCTGCGCACGATCTCCTCGCTCATGGGAATGATCACCGTCTGCCCCGGGCGCAGGTCGAGAGGATTAAGCGTGGGATTAGCCTCGATAAGCCGCTCCAGCGGAACTCCGTACTCCTGAGAAAGCGAGTACAGCGTCTGTCCTGTCTGTATAGTATATCTGATGGAATCAGCGGCTATCAGCAGGTTTTGTCCGACTGCCAGCCGTGACGGGTCACGCAGGACATTGTCCGCAGCTATCCTCATCGGCGGAATTCCGAAACGTCGTGCGATACTGTTGAGCGTATCACCGCTCTGTACGGTGTATATTATCATACAGCAACCTCCTGTCTTTGATGTATGTATCATTATATGCAGCATCCGCTGAACAGGTTACAAAAAAACGCACCGATACCCTGCGGCTGTTCCCTGCGGTATCGCCCGCTGCGTTCCGTGGTATCCGGTGCGTTTTATTATATTTTTACCCGCCTCCCCGCCTCACAGGGTGAGATCAGCGCTTGGCGAATATGCTTCTTATTGCGGAGAAACCATCTCCGCTGCCTGCTGTCTGTGCCGCAAATCTCGGCACCTCTCTGGTGACCAGCTTAAGATGCGGATAAGCCTGAACTATCTGTTCAGCCGCCTCCTCGGGCTGAAGTCCTGCGGCGCAAAGACCCTCTGCAAGCTTTGCACCCTCCTCCAGCTTTTCCTTTGCTGTACCGCACATAAGCAGTGCAAGCTTAAGTCTTGCCTCGGAAAGCGCCAGCTTAAGCTCCTCATACTCTGCGCCGTTTATGGGAGTAAACTCCTCTGCGGCAGGCTCCTCCGCACAAACGGATGCCTCCTCAGAAACAGGAGCAAGCTCCTGCTCATTCGTGATGTTTTCCATTGTTATCCATCCTTTCCATGCTCTGCGCTTCCTCCAGCGGAATTCCGTAGATCTGCGACAGCGCTCTTGCTCGTGATATAAGCCCCGCCTTATACAGGTTTATGGCTCTTTCAACACGTGTTCCGTCGTCCTCTGCTGCGCCGTCTGCGAACATCAATGTTGCTGTTTCACAGGCACCGTCGCTGAGGATACCGCCCATCTTTCCGAGGATACAGATATTTTCTGCAACCCTTGCAAAGCCCTCTGCAATAAGCCCACGATAGAAGCTCTGGGTACGATAGGTCCTGCTGTTGCGGCTCACCACCTCGGTGGCGGTCTTTATCGTGCCGTCCTTGTAGGAGAGAGTTCCCTCTGAAAGACCCACCTGCATGGCAAGCAGATCCAGCAGTGCGGATATCGCCTCGGTATGCTGAGTAACTCTCAGCTCTGCGGTGTTGTCGCTTATCTTAAGCTCCTCGCTGTCGGAAACGGACATCGCCTGAAATACCTCGTCATTCACATCGAAGTATCTCTTTATATCGCCGTTTTCGTCGTACTCACCCCTTACTGCATAATAGGGAACGATTATCCTCTTTTTGCCGAGAACGAACTCTCTGCCAAGGCTGTCGAACACAAGGTCGAGATTTTTCAGCGTATCCACCGCCTGTGCATAAACCGATGTACCAAGCACACTGCACTCGGGATACATGCCTGTACCGCCTCTGAAATATACGAACAGCGGACGGCTCATGCCCTTGATGACGCTCTTTTCTTTAAGCCCATGCACTATATCGGAGAGCTTTTCAGCACCGCCATACTCATTGTACAGGCGGTTTTCAATGTGAAGCTCCTTTCCGTCAAGCGTCTGAGTTTCCGCAAGGATGTAGCTCTTACCGCCGCTTGTGATACGTGAGGAAAATGCGCCTCCGCTGATACAGCGCCCGTCCCATTTCGTGGGTACGAAGCAGTCAGCGGTGATGAAGTCGAGCTTCACGCCATCATCCCAGTAGACCTTGATAACACCGCCGCCCAGTGCGAACATCTTCTCCAGAAAATCGGGGAAACGCTGAGCAAAGCAGTTGTCCTCCAGCACCTTTCTCAGGAACTTCTCTGTGTCGGCATCGACTGAGCAGACCTGTGTTCCCTCGGAAAAGCACAGCCTTGAAAGCTCGGCGCACACTGCTCTCGCAGCTCCCAGTGAAGCCACTCTGCGGGTGCCGCCGTTAAGGCCTCCCTTTCGGGTGTATCGCCAGTCACCGCCGCCGTTATATATCTCAAGATGCTTCCCTATGTCGGAATAGACTGCGGCGAGCATGCTGTCATTTCCCGATACTGTCTTACCCATCAGCCAGCTTTTCAGTCCCATTACTTACCTCCTTTCATGACCGATATATCGGCTTACGGAGGTCACCCTCCGACGGAGCTTTTTCTTCCTCCGCTGACATGATGATACAGCGCAGAACACTGCAATTTACTGCATGGGTTAAAGGCTGCAATTTTTTCTCGTCCCCATACGGCTTGGCGGCGTTTTTGCTTCGCAAAAAACCGAAAAAATCGCTTCCACCAAACTTGCGCTCCAACTTTGGTTTCTTAATTCGTGCAAGGATTAAAAGTATTGACAAACACTTAGTTTTATGCTACAATTATCCTATCAAGCGAAAGGCAGGTGAATGATATGAGAAACTACAACTTACCCTTGGGGAACATCTGTCATTCACATTTTTCGTACTGACGCAGTCAACGATGTGCGGCAAATCTCAATGCTCCCTTTCGGGGGCATTTTTTGTTGACTGCGTTAAGGAGAAAGCATGAACGATCTATCATTTGTCCAGATAAAAAAGGACGACAAAACGCACTTTAAAGCCGCAAAAGAGCTATGGATACCATTCAGCAGAGAGCTGGACGAGCATGAGGGAATAACGGAAACACTCGACGATATCCTGCATGACCTGACGCGCCGCATAAACATTCAGGGCAGCCGCCCCGATATGCATTTTGAGATAGCGTATGCGGGAAAAAAAGCCATCGGCATTGCTATGTTTGCTATTGACACAGGAACTGTCTACGGGCTTCTTGAGAGCGGGTATGGGGTTATAACGGGATTTTATATACGTCCCGAGTATCGCCGCAGGGGCTACGGCAAAGCATTTTTTCATCATATTGAAACTACATTAAGAAAGGATGGAGCGCCAAAGCTGTACCTCACTCCAGACGCAGTTACAGGCGAGCCGTTCTGGACAACACTTGGTTTTGTAAACAGCGGTAAATATGACCCTGATGACAGAAAATTCATTTATATCAAAAGCTGTACCGACAGCTTCGACAACTGTGATACGGAGGTGAGCAGATGAAGATCGTTTCACTGAAAGACCACCCCGCCCTTATACAGCAGGCGCTCACCTACTGCAAAATGAAATGGGAGAATGTCTTTGACAGCTTCCGAGACACCGCAGAAAGCAGCCTCACCGCCGACACACTTCCGCAGACCTATATCGTCCTTGTCGGAGAGGATAACACTCGGATAATTGGATTCTGCCAGCTTGAAGCAAGCGACTGTCTTACTGTACACACTGAGCTGTCACCCTTTGTCACGACTCTGTTTGTTGACCCCATGCTGCGGGGAGCGCATATTGGCATAGGCGAGATGCTCCTTACCCACGCCAGGTACGAGGCGGCAAGGCTCGGATATGAAAGGCTGTATGTCTGCACTGACCACATCGGCTATTACGAGCGCTACGGCTTCCATGAGATAGGGCTTGACATCTTCACATGGGGCAGAGCCTGCAAGATATACGGGTGCGATACTCCCTCTGAAATAACATTCAGGCGATTTGACAGGCTGCATCCTCGGACGGACGCAGAGCTTCTGGAATATGCCCTCGCCCGCTGGAACAGACACGATCAAAACCCCGCCGTACTGCTGCGCAGTATGAAGCACGATCTTCCTCCCGAAAGCCACAGCGGAAAATGGTTTCAGCTTGCCGCCTATAAGGATAATGAGCTTGTCGGTGCAGTAAATTTCATGCGTGACCCTGACGACGCACTGCGGTGGTATCTTGGCGATCTGTTTGTTGCCGAGAAGCTGCGCCGTCACGGTATCGCAAAAAAGCTCCTCACCCGTGGACTGGAGGAGCTGCGCAGAGAGATGAGCGGAGGAGAACGGGTCCATGCTGTTATATCGCCCGACAATGAAGCATCCATCAGACTTCATCAGCAGCTTGGCTTCTGTGATCTCAGAGAAACAGTTCCGTTCTGCGACCTTATTTTCGGCGAGAATGACACGACATGGGAGCTTTCCCTCTGACAAGTAAAGGAGTACCATGAACAAACCAACTTATATCAGCATTTCGGAAAAGGAGCGCCCCATCTTTCATAAGCTTATGCAGAAATACGCAAGGGAGCTTGACGAGCATCAGCACCGAACCACCGACCCCGAAATCCTCGCACGATGGACTGACAGCATCATCGACAGGCAATCTGACGAGGGCAGATACCTCAGGCTATGCTGTATAGGCTCTGAAACAGTGGGGTTTCTCTACGGAAAAACAGACCTACCCGATGATAAGGGCTATAAAAGAACAGGCTGGGGGTATATAATGGAATTCTACGTTCTTCCCGATTTCCGCCGCCGTGGAATAGGAACCGCCATGCTGGGGCAGCTTGAGGATCTCTTCCGTCAAGGCGGAGTTACACAGCTTTATCTCACCGCCGACCCTGTTACGGGAAAGCCATTCTGGAGTTCGATGGGCTATACCGCCACGGGTGAGATATCCCCTGATAACGGACAGGAGATATACGAAAAAATAATTTTCCACGAAAACACAGAACGTCTTCACGCCAAAAAAGCCACCGCCGAGGATGCTTCACATATCTCATCACTATACAACGAGAATATTTCCGCACTGCACAGCTCTGACATCTCCACCGAGGAATGGCGCAAGGCTTTATCTGATAATGACCCTGACGAGCTGCACATCCTAATATACAGCGGTTGCACTCCCGCCGCATGGCTCAAAATTAACGGGCTTGCCGCAGGTGACGATGCATGGATATCCATGCTTGCTGTTTCGCCGCATTTCCAAAAGCAAGGTATCGGCAGATATGCAGTCAGGTATGCAGAACAGCACTGCAAAGCCCTCGGCAAGAGAACACTTCTTGTAAAGACCACCGAGGACAATACCGCCGCACAGAAACTGTATCTTAATTGCGGCTTTTCTCTCCACCACAGTACAACATATTTAACAAGCGATGGGACAGAGCGAAAAGGCATCGTATATTCAAAGCATATCGGATGAACGTTCTCCCAAATACCGAAAAAAAGCTGCCCGAGTAACCCGGACAGCAAAAACTCCCCGCTCTTACGAGCGGGGAGCATTTTTATTTAGCCTACTGACTACCGATTACTTGCTCAGCTTCTGAGCCTTGTAAGAGGTGTGCAGGATCTCGTGAGCCTTGTGGCTGTTGGGCTCGCCGAGGAACTCATCATACAGAGCCTTTACATCAGGGTTCTCGTGGGAGAATCTCAGTGTATTAGCCTCGTCGATGCTGTACAGAACCTTAGCTCTGTCAGCACGGATGTCTGTGAAGTTGCGAACCTCTGCGGGCTGAATAATCTGACCGCCGCCGTTTACGCAGCCGCCGGGACAACCCATGATCTCGATGAAGTGGTAGTTAGCCTCGCCAGCCTTAACCTTCTTCAGCAGAGCCTTAGCGTTAGCAAGACCGGAAGCGATAGCAACCTTAACTTCCATACCTGCAACGTTGTATGTTGCTTCCTTGATGCCCTCTACGCCACGAACTTCCTTGAACTCGATAGGAGTGCCGTCCTTCTTGCCCTCGAGAGTCCATACAGCAGTTCTGAGAGCTGCCTCCATAACACCGCCTGTTGCACCGAAGATAACAGCAGCGCCTGTACCTGTGCCGAGGGGGCTGTCAGCCTTCTCATCAGGCAGCTGGTTGAACATGATAC
>JAFSHE010000169.1 GCA_017440445.1 Oscillospiraceae bacterium
ATCATGGCAGTCGTACTATGCGAAAAGCTTACAGAATACGGGATAAAAATCCCTGATGACATAGCGGTTACAGGTTACGACGGAAGCATATACACCCTGCTTACAAGACCACCGATAACCACGGTATGCGGTGGAGAGAGAAGTCTTGGAATGCTTGCAGTAAAGGCTCTTGCTGATAAAATAGGAATTGCATGTGATATAGGCTACAATGAACAATATATAAGAATATGCAGCAGCTGCGGCTGTCACGATGAAGGAAATGACAGAGAATATCTGCTCCGATATACCGAATCTGTTGTTCACAGACAGCTTGACCGAAAGGCATTCATGTATTCGAATTATATCGCAAGGATGTCCGATTGCGAGTCTATACCGAAATTCGCAGCAGTGCTTGATAGTCTCAGGTACATGCTGCCTGAGTGCAGTTCTATAAACGTCTGCGTATGCGAGGACTGGCGGGTGGAACATCCCGAGTACCGAAAAAACGGATTTTCACAGACAATGCAGCTTATCTACTCTGAGGAGCAGCCGGGACAGATAGATTTTCCGCTGCATAAGCTACTGCCCTGTCTTAATCTTTTACATGAACCGCAGTTCTGGGTATTCAGCTCGCTCCATTATTCTGACAGAATAATCGGATATATTGCTAATTCCTATGAAAGGTCTGAGCAGTTTACTGCGGACGAGCATTACATAGGCTGGCGTGATGCAGTAGCAAACGGACTTGATATCGTCATCAAGAAAAGCAACACAGAATATATCTGGCAGAAGCTTGAGGAAAAGAATATGTCGGATATCTATACGGGACTTCACAGCAGGAGGGGGTTTGTTTCTGATATAAGCACAGGCGATACTGTGATGCTGTTTTGTTTCCCCAAAAGATATATCAATACGCCGTATTTTGTCCCTATCGTATCAGCGGTGCTTCGCTCTGACGAAACGATAAGGGCAGCGGTGTATCTTGGTGAGACCGTATTTGCCGTAACACTTGAAAAACAAAGTATCGACAGCTTTACAGGCAGATTATGCCATGCTATCTCCGAGCTTGGTATCTACACCTCGGAAAGCGAGATCGACACGATAGTTGAATACATCTCCGTCAACCTCGATATTGATGAGCGCATTACGGAAATGTATACTTCTATGTCCGAAAAAATCACGCCAAGAAGCAGCGAAGCGTATTCTGAGATCTTTTCGGATCTTCGCAAGGAAATGAAATATTCTCCACAGGAAGACTGGAGCGTTTCAAACGCCGCACAAAGAACTGGTCTCAGCGGAAGTCATTTCCAGCGGCTCTATAAAAAGCATTTCGGCATATCCTTTACAGAGGAGCTGATATCATTCCGCATGGACAGGGCAAAATACCTGCTAAAAAACACTTCTCTGTCAGTTCAGAGAATAGCGGAGGAATGTGGTTATACAAATTCTGCGCACTTCATGCGACAGTTCAAGGAGCGGGAAAGCATGAGTGCAGGTCAATACAGAAGGAGGGATAATAATGAGTGAGCTTATAATGACCATCAGCGTCACAACCTACGGATCGCAGATGCTTGAGGGGCAGAATTCAAAGGTAGTGATGATACCATTCAGCGCAGATGCGACAGGAAAGTATTTTAACGGAAAGACCATTGAAAACGGTGTGGATACACAGACAACCACAAAAGACGGGTTTTCTCTTTCCGCACGATATATGCTTGAGGGTACAGACTCAGTCGGCAGAAAATGCAGGCTGTTTATCGAAAACAACGGAACATCATTGGATAATTGCAAGCCAAAGATATATACAGACAGCGAGGAGCTTGCTTTTCTCGAAGATGCAATTCTGACTGCTAAAGTGGAATGTACCGAAAACGGAGTCACGGTAAGGATATATAACACTAAAGATCAATTGTAAACGAAGGCTCAGTCAACCGACTGAGCCTGTGTTTTTATCATTCTTCGGACATACTGACTTACTTGCAGTTACCAAATCATTCTCCGATAAGGGCAGAGAACATTAGCTTTTTACTATTGGAAAACAAAAAGGTTTTGTTGACATTACAGGCAAAATATAGTATAATAATGTTATTTAGGAGGTGTTAAATTTGGCTGATGTTTTTATAAGTCACAGTTCGAAAGATCACGTAATAGCTGAGCATATCTGTGCACTCCTTGAATCAAGAGGAGTAAGCCGCTGGATGGCTC
>JAFSHE010000170.1 GCA_017440445.1 Oscillospiraceae bacterium
CCTCTCCTGCCTCGATAAGCTCCAGCGGGCTTTCAAACCGTCTTAATTGCAGCACATCGCCCTCACCGAAGGGAATACCACGCTCGCCGTCAACGCTTATCGTCACGACGCTCCCCTGATAGGACGCACATCTGAGAGAGATATCCCTGCACACCGAGAATATCATAGGCCGTGAAAACAACGTATGCGGACACAGCGGAGTACATTCGATACACTCCATATCGGGAGCGATTATCGGTCCTCCTGCGGAAAGCGCATAGGCGGTAGAGCCTGTGGGCGTGCTGAATATCACACCGTCCGCCTGAAGCTTCAGCACCTCGCTGTCGCCGCTGAATATGCGGAATTCAGGCAGCTTGGAGCCTCGGTCACGCTCCACCACCACGTCATTGAGAGCCTCTCTCACTTCGTGACTGCCGTCTGCACGATGTATCTCAACATCCATCAGCATGCGGCGGCTTACCGAGAAATCGCCCAATATTATATCGGGAATACGGTGTATCTCCGACGGCTCCAGCGTTGCCATAAAGCCAAGCCTGCCACGGTTTACACCTAAAAGCGGCACTCCCGCCATGGCGGCAAGCTTTCCCCAGTGGAGTATCGTACCATCGCCGCCTACCGTTATCATGCACAAGCAGCTCTGTATATCCATAGAGCAGCTTTTCGGGTCGAATACCGCAGCCTCCACAGCCCTTTCGGAAAGCATGGAGCATATCTCCTCCGCAAGCGCACGGGAAGCCTCGTCGCAGGTGTTGTATGTGATAAGTACACGTTTGCTCATGACCTCACCGCCTTTTCAATGCACATAAGGTATTCTATGTTACCGTCACCGCCGTGGATGGGCGATGTGGTGACGCCCGTCACCTCAAAGCCGCTGAGCCTTGCAAACTCCGTGATATCCTCAACCACTCTGCGGCGGTCCTTTTCATCCTTGACTATTCCTTTTTTAGTGAGCGCTTTTTTCCCCGCTTCAAACTGGGGCTTTATCAGCGCCACTGCCTTTCCCCCGTCCTTAAGCAGACGAAAAATATGCGGTATCACCTGCTTAAGCGAGATAAACGAAACATCTGTGCCGACAAAATCCACCATCTCGGGGAGCTGTGCTGTACGGATATCCGTCTGCTCCATGGAGATGACCCTGCCGTCACTGCGAAGCTTTTCGTCAAGCTGGTCTGTACCCACATCCACTGCGTAGACCTTTTTCGCACCGTATTGCAGCATGCAGTCGGTAAAGCCACCCGTGGAGGAGCCTATATCAAGGCAGGTAAGCCCATTCAGGTCAAGCCCGAAGGCATTTATCGCACCCTCAAGCTTAAGGCCGCCCCTGCCCACATAGCGGAGCTGCTCGCCTGTTATCTCTACGCTGTCGCTCTCCGATACCTCTGCGGAGGGCTTTTCGCAAGGCTTTCCGTTTACCGACACCCCGCCGCTTTTTATAAGGCTCTATGCTGCTGTGCGGCTTTTGCACATGCCGTTTTCGGTCAGATATACATCAAGACGCACCGTAGCGCACCTCCTTAGCTGTTATTCCTCTCATACATGCGGATATGCTCCATTATATGACCAATGTTGCCCTCGCCCGCAAACCTTTCCATGCTGAAGAAATCCTGCTGTCTGTCAAGCCAGAGCAGGTCATTCTCCTCGCCGTATACCTCTATATCCTCGCTGAGATAGCCGAAATAGACCTCCACCACTTCGTCGCAGAGGACATAGCTGAAATCCATCAGATGGATAAGGCGGATATCTTTATCGGTGATACCCGTTTCCTCGTACAGCTCACGGTATGCGGCAGAGAGTCCGTCCTCACCCGCCTCCGCATGACCTCCCACAAAGTTGTACAGACCTTTGTACGGGTCCTTTCTGCGCTTGCAGAAAAGGCACTTTGTGCGGGTGCGGTCGAATACCGCTATAACATTAAGTATCATTTTCAGAACTCCCTCAGCGGTGTGAAATCAGTGCCGCTATCCGTGGTGACGCCGCCGTATAGGATATCGGTATACCTGCCCTCACGCAGATAATGCCCGATTACATTCTTCGCAGAAAACGGCATTTCAATGCCGCTCAGCTCACCGATGGCGAAGCAACGGACGATGCCCTCTGTGCTTGTAATGGTCGTGACATGCTCCTTAAGCTCGGCAAAAAAGTAGTAATTCTGTCTTATCTCGCCGTTTTTCAGCCTGAGTGTGATATATCTCATGGACAGTCCTTTAGTATCCTGCTCGGAAAGACCCGTTTCCTCGTACAGCTCACGGAGCGCACAGGCTTTTGCGTCGTTAAGCTCCTGCGGCTCAAAATGGCCGCCCGCCGTACCTGTATAGCAGTCAGATACTACCCGTCCGCCCTGTCTGTACAGGAGATAGATATCCTCGCCACGTGTGAGATACACCGCCGTCATATTCCTCAGTCTGCCGTCCATATAGTCACCTCACAGGAGCATATCTGTCATGCTCTTTTTATCCAGTCCGAACATCTGAAGCTGCTCCGAAACGCTTGCCGCAGGAACAAATCTTCCATCCACGCCCACCGACTGAAAGGTGCCCTTAAAGCCCTTTTTCGCAAGTGCGGCACAGAGCTTTTCTGCAATTCCGCCGCTCAGCATGCCTTCCTCAAAGAATACTATCCTGTCGTAGCTCATGGCTATCTCTACCACCTTTTCGGGCAGTGGAGATATCTTAAGCAGTCTTAACCAGTCTGCTCCTGCGTCAGACGCCGCCTCATCCAGCCATGCGGAAATGCGGCCGTAGCTTATTGCAAGAGTGCTGTACTTTCTTCCCGAGAATGCGAAGTCCCCCGCATGCGGCAGATGCGCCCTGTACTCCGCTCCCTTGGGATATCTCACCACCGCAACGCCCTCAGTATCGTACACCGCACGCTTAAGGCACTGACGCAGCTCCTCAAACGAGGCAGGAGAATATATAGTGGTGTTCGGGATATGCGACAGCATCGCCACATCAAATACACCCTGATGGGTCTCGCCGTCCTCTCCCACAAAGCCCGCCCTGTCAAGGGCAAGGGTGATGTGAGTATTCTCTATCGCACAGTCGTGGATCACCTGATCGTAGCCACGCTGCAAAAAGGTGGAATACACCGCAAAAACAGGCAGCATGCCCTCTGCGGAAAGCCCCGCCGCAAAGGTCACGGAGTGCTGCTCCGCTATGCCCGTGTCAAAAAAACGCTCGGGACAGACGTTGTTGAAGAAGTTCATTCCCGTAGCGTACTTCATAGCCGCAGAGATACCGCATATCCTGCTGTCTTCCTCCGCAAGCCTTGCAAGCTCCCGTCCGAACACCTCGGAATAGGACGCTCCGCAGGAGGCACTTCCCTTTTTGGGGACTGCATGATATTCTCCAGGGTTTTCCTCTGCGGGACGATAGCCCTTGCCCTTTGTTGTAAACACATGAACAAGACAGGGACGCTCCGACATCTTAGCCACCGCCAGAGCCTCTATCATATCCTCCATGTTATGACCGTTTACAGGTCCGATGTAGGAAAAACCAAGGTTCTCAAACATGGTGCTGTTGTTATAAATGGCGTCCTTGACAAGGCTCTTTGTGGCACGCACTGTCCTCTCAAGCCTCTCGCCCACCAGCGGAACAGCAGAAAGCACTGTCTTTACCTGCTCCTTGGCACAGTAATACTTCCTTGTGGAGCGTATCTGCGCAAGATATCTCGCCAGCGCACCCGTACTCTTTGAGATGGACATGGCATTGTCATTCAGCACCACCACCATACCTGTGCGTGATCTTCCCGCATTGTTAAGACCCTCGTAAGCCATGCCGCCTGTAAGCGCACCATCGCCTATCACCGCCGCAACAGTACCCTTTTCGCCTTTAAGCTTCATGGCGGCAGCAATACCGCACGCCGCAGATACTGATGTGCTGCTGTGTCCCGAGATGAACACATCCGCCTCGCTCTCAGAACGACGGGTAAAGCCCGAGATACCGCCCTTTGAACGCAGCGTGCCAAAGCGGGAATACCTTCCCGTAAGCAGCTTGTGAGCGTAGGCCTGGTGTCCCACATCCCATAGGATACGGTCTGTACGCACATCAAAAACATAGTGCAGTGCAACAGTCAGCTCCACAGTGCCGAGGTTAGAGGCAAGATGCCCGCCCGTCTGTGAAACTGTGCGTAAAATACAGCCGCGCAGCTCACGGCAAAGACCCTTGAGCTGCGGCAGCGTCATATTGGAAATTATTTCGTGATCGATACCATCGTTAAGTAACATCAGAGCCTCCGACAAAGAAATCAGGCAACAGGAACAGGGAATACCATCGCAATGATTATTCCCAGCATGGAGCCTGCCAATACCTCAATAGGAGTATGACCGAGAAACTCCTTAAGGTCCTTCTGCTCGGAAAGGTCGTCGATATCCTCCTCTTCCTCGTCGCCGCTGAGCTGAGAAAGCTCGTCGTCGATATCATCGATGATACGGCGCATACGGTTAAGCTCCTTAGCGTGAAGTCCCGCATTATAGCGCACGCTCATCGCATCATAGATAACTATTCCCGCCAGTATCATGGCAAACGCAAAGGCAGGACTCTGAAAGCCCTCGGCACGGAGCGTATAGATAGCAACAGAAACCACCAGCGACGAGTGCGACGAGGGCATTCCGCCCGCACCGACTATTCGCTCGGGGTTAAAGGACTTCATCTTGATGGCGTGCAGCACTGTTTTTATCACCTGCGCCGCAAGCCAGGACAGTATTCCCACTGTCAGTATAGGGTTAGCCATAAAAAAGTTCATTGTATATCTGCCTCCGCAGCCTTAATTTTTTTCGTATATTACCAGCCATTATCAGGGCAATATCAGTAATTCCTTTTCAGCAGCATTTCAGTAAGCTCTTTAAGGAACTCCGTGTCCTCAAATGTGTCAAGCGCCTTTTCAGCCTGCACAGTCAGACGCTCTGCCTCGGCACGTGCCTTTTCGATGCCCACCACGCTTACGTAAGTATACTTTCCGCTGTCCTTGTCGCTTCCGACAGGCTTGCCAAGCAGCTTTTCATCTGCCGTAACATCAAGGATATCATCTATTATCTGGAACGCAAGTCCCATCTTGAGAGCGTAATCCGCAGCCGCAAGCTGCTTATCCTGTCCCGCACCTGCCGCTATACAGCCCGCACGGCAGCAGAACTCAAGCAGTGCGCCCGTTTTCATGCGGTACATCTCAAGAAGTATGTTCTCGGGGAGCTGCTTTCCCTCGTTCTCGGTATCTATCACCTGACCGCCTATCATACCGAAGATACCCGCACGCTCGTTAAGCAGAGCTATTATCTTCAGCGCAGCCATGCCGTCCAGAAGCCCCTTTACTCCCGCCTGTGCGATTATCTGCGACGGCAGGATAGCCAGTGCGTCGCCCGCAAGCAGTGCGGTAGCCTCTCCGTATGCCTTGTGACAGCTGGGCTTGCCCCTGCGCATATCATCATCGTCCATACAGGGCAGGTCGTCATGTATCAGTGAAAAGGTATGCAGCATCTCCACCGCACATGCCACAGGGAGAGCCGTTTCAGGCTCGCCGCCGCATACACGGCAGAACTCCATCACAAGTGCGGGACGTATGCGCTTTCCGCCCGCAGTAAGACTGTGACGTGCCGCTTTTATCACGCTTGCCTGAAGGCACTGCGTTTCGGGAAGATACTTCTCCAGTGCCGATTCGGTAAGCTCGGCATAATATTCAAGTCTGTCCTTAACCATTATATGCCTCACTCTGCCGCTTCAAGCTGCTCGACAGTCAGCTTTGCGTTTTCTATATATTCCCTGCACTGCTTTACAAGTCCGACAGCCTCGGTGTACAGCTTCATGGATTCCTCCAGCGGAAGCTCACCGCTCATCTTCTCGGATATCTCGGCAAGGCGGGACATTGATCTTTCAAGGTCCATGGCCTACTCCTCTGTTATATCAGCGACGGTCGCTCCTATCCTTCCACGGGAGAGGAGTATCTCTATATCGTCGCCCTTTTTAAGCTCCTCAGAGCCTGTGATTATCTTTCCGTTATGATAGGTGACGGAATATCCCCTCACCAGTATGCCCATAGGGTTCAGCGCAGATATCATCTCCGCATTCTTATCCAGCGCCTGCTCTGCACGCTCAAGCTTTGAATGCATGCTGCCGCTGATACGCTGCGACACATTTTCGAGCCTTTGCGACAGATTTTTTATCCTGCTGTGCGGAGAAAGCGCACGAATGACCTCGCTGCGGTAGCTTAGAGCGCTCTCGCTGCGGGCTATACAGCCATGGATACATGCGTTTATCTTTCTCTCTGTGCCGTCTATCGCAGAGGATATCACAGAGATATCAGGCACTGCAAGCTCTGCCGCCGCAGAGGGCGTAGGCGCTCTCATATCGGCCGCCATATCTGCGATACTGAAATCCGTTTCGTGTCCCACCGCCGAAATAGTAGGGATAGCGCTTTCAAACACCGCCCTTGCAACTATCTCGGTGTTGAATGCGCCAAGGTCCTCCGAGGAGCCGCCGCCACGTCCGAATATTATCGTATCCGCACCTGTTGTCTGCGCCCTGCGTATGGCATTCGCCACCGACTGCGGCGCAGAGGCTCCCTGTACCTGCGCAGGAACCACCACTATCTTCACAAGCGGGAAGCGCCTTGATACGATATTGATAACATCCTGAAGTGCCGCACCGCCCGCCGAGGTGACCACCGCCACCTTCTTCGGGAGCTGCGGTATCGGTCGCTTGCGGGAGAACAGCCCCTCCTCTGAAAGGCGCTTTTTAAGCTCCTCAAGTGCTGCTGCCTGCTCGCCCTCGCCGTCACGCTGCATGGCTTGACAGTTTATCTGATACACTCCGTTAGGCTCGTATACCGTGACCGCTCCGTAGCATATCACCTTGTCGCCGTCCTCGGGGTCGAACTCAAGACCCGCCGCATTTCCTGCGAACATCACCGCCTTAAGCGCTGTCTGCTCGTCCTTCAGCGTAAAATACAGATGCCCCGTCCTGTAATGACAGGTGAAATTGGATATCTCGCCCTTCACCGCCACGTTCTGGAGCCGCTTGTCGCCCTTTATCAGCATGGAAACGACACGGTTCACCTGTGAAACGCTTACTACGGGAGGCTTATTCCTTATTTCCATCCAGCTCTCCGAGATATGCGTTAAGCACACCGTTTATAAAGCTGCTGTCCTGCTTGTAAGCGTACTTCTTTGAAAGCTCCACAGCCTCGTTGATGGCTGCCGCATTGGGAACACGGTCGCAGTACTTCATCTCGTAAACGGCTATCTTCATGATGACCATATTTATCTTTGCAATCCTTGCAACAGAACGTGTGGTACTGTACTTCGCTATGACCTGCTCCAGCTCCTCGTCATGGGCAAGGACGCCGTTTACTATCTCGTCGGTCTCCTCCGTCCTTACAAGCCCGAATGCCTCCTCGTTAAGCTCGCAGATATCCTCCGCACTCTTTCCGAACAGGGTCTGGTAAAGTATTATAAATGCGCCCTCACGCACCTCACGTCTTGTCAGCTTTTCTTCCATTGTCATTTCCTCTTGTTACTGTTTGAATTTTATGCCCGCAATATTTACATCCACCTTTGTAACGGTGAAGCCTGTCATGCTCTGCACTGCGGACTTTACGCTCTTCTGCACGTTCTCCGCAACGCTTACGGCATTGAAGCCCTCAAGCACCACGATATCGAGAGATACCGCAACGGACTCGCCCGTAAGCTTTGTCTTTACGCAGCCGAACATCTTTGTCTTTGCATTTGCGGGATTGAGCGTCTGCTCTGTGCAGTCAACGCCCTCTATCTCGGTGGCAGCCACCTCTGCTATCTTAAGGATAACGCTTTCGGACACCTTTATAGTGCCTACGGGCTTGTTGGTATTTGCTTCCATATCAATTCCTCCTGACGTATTTCATGCCGTGAACATATTTAATCCAGTATAGTATAACACATTTTTTCATTTTGTACAAGTGTTTTTTTCAGGTAATCGCAGCTTATCGGAAAAAATATGTTCTAATGCGGACATGTTTCACATAAACTTGAACAAAAGAAAGCGAGGGATGATAAAAAATGATAACTGCAAACACACACGATATCCCGCTGAAAAGCGCAGCGGGGCTGATACATATTCCTGCGGGGGTATCCCGCAGCGAGGTCACCGAGATACGGCTGAGGTCAGGCAGACGAGCCTGTGTCGTCACCATCGGCGGGAGATGCGTTCCCTGCTCCGACGTACTCTCACGCGAGGATATAGAGAGCTGCTTTCAGGAGCTTTGCCGACACTCGGTACACAGCTTCTCACGGGAGATAGCCGAGGGATATATAACTCTCCCCGGGGGACACAGGGTGGGCTTCTGCGGGACTGCTGTGATAAAGAACGGCGCTCTCGATACTCTGCGGGATATCTCCTGCGTAAACATCAGGATAGCACGGCAGATAAAGGGCTGCGCCGAGGAGCTTTTCCGCACCGTATTCTCTCATGGGACATGCTCTCTGCTGCTTGCGGGCGCTCCGCTTTCGGGAAAGACCACAATGCTGCGTGACCTTGCACGGCTGCTTGGCGAAAAGCACCGTGTGGCTCTTATCGACAGCCGCAGCGAGCTTGCCGCAGTGTACCGTGGAACTCCCGCCCTTGACGTGGGAGAAAACACTGACGTACTGTGCGGATATCCCAAATACGAGGGCATAATGACCGCCCTGCGCACCCTCAGCCCCGAGGTGATAATATGCGACGAGATAGGCGGCGACGCCGACGCAGTAAAACAATGCATGCACTGCGGAGTAAAGCTTATCGCCTCGGCGCATGCAGGGTCATTAAAGGAGCTTTCCCTGCGCCCCGATACTGCGGAGCTGCTGCCGCTGTTCGACTGTGCCGCTGTGCTTGGCTCAGGGGGACGGCTTGCGGAACTCCAGCGGAACGGAGATACGGCATGAGGCTGTTCCCCGCAGCTGCCGTGTTCGTACTGTGCCTGTCCTTCGGGCTTTTAAGGGCAAGGGAGCTTAAAAGGCGCTCCCGCCTGCTGAACGAGCTGCGACAGCTTATTCTGGAGCTGGAAGTCAACCTCCGCTACACCGCTCCCACACTGGACGAGCTTTCGGAAAGCTGCTGCGGAGTATTCGGCGAGCTGCTGCGACAGGAGCGGGAAAGCTCCCCCGATATAAAGCAGGCATGGAAAAGCGCAGTAGAGCGGCTGTCCGACTGCCCCTTCTGCGGCAGAGCCGAGGCAGCGCTGCTTGGCGAGCTTGGACAGGCTCTCGGGACGAGCGATACAGAGGGACAGCTTTCCATCCTCGGGCTGCACAGGACAAGGCTTGAAAGGCTCTGCGCCGAGGCGGAGCAGGAGCAAAGGACAAAGGGAAAGCTGTACCGCTCCGTCAGTGCGCTGCTGGGAGCGGGAATTGCTGTCCTTATCATTTAAGGCGGTGGAATATGGAGCTTGACCTTATATTTAAGATAGCCGCAGTGGGGATAATCGTTGCGGTGCTGAACCTTATCCTTAAAAAGACCGACCATGACGAGCAGGCGGTCATGATGACGGTGGCAGGAATAGTAATCGTGCTGATGATGCTCATTCCTGCGATAGACGACCTGTTTCAGACGATAAAAAACGTATTCGGATTATGGTAAAGGACAAGGAAGTATGGACATAACAGCGGTTGCGGGTCTCGGAATACTATCTGCGGTGCTGTGCGTGATACTGCGGCAGTACAAGCCCGAGGCTGCCTCCTGGGTGAGCCTTGCCTGCGGAGTTATCATATTCGGCGCTGTGATATCCATGATAGCCCCATCCGTTGGCGCAATAGCGGAGCTTACCGAGGCTGCGGGGCTTGACGGGGGCTACGCACGGATACTCCTTAAAGCTCTGGCGGTGTGCTACATAACTCAGCTTGCGGCGGACTGCTGCCGTGATGCGGGAGAAAGCGCCATCGCCTCGAAGATAGAGCTTGCGGGAAAGGCCGCGATAGCTGCGATATCACTTCCCGTTTTCGCCTCCCTTGCGGAGCTTGTTACAGGACTTATCTCATCATAAACAAAGAGGACATAAAAAATGCAGAGGTCAATATCATGGCTGCTGACCATCATACTGTCGGCGGTCGTCTTTTTTTCGGCGGGAATTACGGCGCACGCTGAGGCTCCTGCGGAATACGACTACGGCAGAGACAGGCTTGCAGAGGCTGTACCGCCCGAGGCAGCAGAGGCTCTGGACGAGGCCGAGATAACTCCCGACAACGGCGGAGCCGCATCTCTCAGCATAGAGGGAGTTCTCTCCTATCTGTGGGGGCTTGTGATAAACAATGCAGCAGCTCCGCTGAGGCTGTTCATCTCGCTGTGCGGGATAATACTGCTGTGTGCGATATCCTCCGCTGCCGCCGACAACGGCTCGGAAAGGCTCTCGGGGCTGTTCAGCACCGTTGGAGTGCTTGCGGGCGCAGGAATGACCGTCGCCGCACTGTCGGACATCCTTGACAGGACGCTTGAATTACTGAGCGCCGCATCTGTATTCATCACTGCGTTCATCCCCGTATTCGCAGGGATACTGGCGGTCATGGGCAGGAGCGCTACCGCATCAGCCGTGAATACCGTCACCCTTGCCGCTACGCAGCTTTTCTCCCAGCTTGCGGTGAACTTCCTTGCGCCGCTCAGCGGAGCGATAATGGGGCTTTCCATCGCAGGAGCAGTGCATCCCGAGCTTAACCTTTCAAAGCTTGGCGAGGCGATAAAGAAGATAGTCGTATGGATACTGGGCTTTCTTATGACCATATTCATGAGCATCCTTTCGGTGCAGACAGCCGTTACAGGCTCGGCGGACAGCGTGCTGATAAAGACCGCAAAGTTCGCTGTATCCTCTGGGGTTCCCATAGTCGGCGGGACTATCTCGGATGCAGTCAGCACCATGCACGGAAGTCTTTCCATCATAAGGAGCAGCGTTGGTACATACGGCATGACAGCTGCGGCTGTGATAATCCTCCCCACCCTTGTTACGGTGATATGTTACAGGGCAGCCGTTATCTGCGCAGAGGTGGTAAGCGATATCTTCGGGGTAAAGGAGCTGTCCTCCCTGCTTAAATCCTGCGGTGCGGTCATGTCCATCATGATGGCGGTCATAGTGTGCTTTCTGCTGCTCAACACCATCGCCGTTGTAATAATGCTGGCGATAGGCAGCGGCACTGCATGAACGGAGGCGGTACATGGATTTTCTTCTGACGATATGCATGGCAGCGATAGCCTCCGCAGTGTTCAGGCTGCTGGTTCCCGAGAGCAAGCTGTCAAAGCAGATATCCCTGCTTATCGTGTGCGTGTTCCTGCTGACGGGAATAAATGCGGTGACAGGCGCAGAGCTTACCCTCTCCCCCGATATCATAGCGCCGTCCTCGACCGAGGAATACATCAGCTTTTCGGGCGAGGTGAACAGGGAGCTTCAGAAAAAGATATGTAAGGATATGTCGGATAAGCTGTACGCAGTTCTCGGGAAAAACGGCATATATCCCGAACAAATTCATGTGAACGTTAATATTTCGGGATTGTACAGCATATCTATTACACAGGTGAAGCTGATGCTCCCCGCTGAGCAGCGGGACAAAGCCGCCGAGGCTCATGCGATAGCCGCCGCAGAGCTTACCGAGGACATCAGGCTGACGGTCGAAATAAAGGAGTGAGGTCGTAAAAATGCCATTAAAGCTATCCGACTGTACGGGTCTGCTGTCAAAGCCGAAATTCCGCAGGGCTGCGGTGATAGCAGGCTGTGCGCTGATGCTGCTGATATTCCTCAGCACCCTTATCCCCTCAGAGGAGCAGGTCGCTCCGCCGACAGAGGATGCGCTCTCCATCGGGGACAGCAGCGCCATAGAGCAGAGCCTTGAGCAGCGGCTGGAGGTACTTCTCTCCGAGATAGAGGGGGTGTCCTCCCCGAAGGTGATGGTGACCCTCGACAGCACCGCCGAAACGGTATACGCCCGTGACGAAGTCCCCGACAGGGAGAGCAGCGTGGTACTGGTAGGCAGCAGCAGCGCAAAGACCGCCCTTACAGAGAGCGTAGTGCTGCCTAAGGTACGTGGCGCAGCGGTGGTATGCGGCGGCGCAGCAGACCCCACCATCAGGGAAAAGGTGGTGAATACCGTAGCGGGAGTGCTTGGGATAGGCACATCACGGATATATGTAACCAATTAGGAATCAGGAATTAGAAATGAGGAGTTATTGTATCCCGCCGTGCGGGATGGATTTTATAACGGCTGCGCCGTGACGTTTCACAAAAAACAATATTCGGTCGCCTGTAAAATCAGACAGTAAATTGTAATCTGCGCACGCAGGGAACACCACAGCTCCTGACTCATCACTCCTGACTCCTGATTCCTCATTACAGGTAAATAATGCAGAAAGGAAAACATCATGAAACGACTTAATCTTATCATAGGCAAAAAGCAGCTTGTTATTGCGGGACTTACTGTGCTGCTCGGCACTGCGGTGTCGGTGAATTTCGCACTTAACGGGGCGGCAAAGCAGGATATGACAAAGCCTGCGGGTGCAGCGGTCTCATCCGATGGGGGAACGGCTGCCAACGCTGAGGCATCGGGCACTAACTACGGTGAGGCGGAATTTGTTTCCTCCGCAGATACCGACGCATACTTCGCTCAGGCTCGCCTCGACAAGCAGGCAAGCCGTGACGAGGCAGCAGAGGTACTCCGCTCCATGTATCAGGGCGGAGACCTCACCGTAGACGAGCTTGGAATGGTTGCGGATGACGCACTTCAGCTCAGCGGGCTTATCGAGAGCGAGAACAAGATAGAAACTCTCCTTAAGGCGCAGGGCTTCGAGGATGCGCTGTGCTATCTCAGCGACGACAGTGCGAATATCATCGTAAAGACCTCTCAGGAGGGACTTGATGCAGCAGGTGCAGCGAAGATAAAAAGCACTCTCCTCTCCGAGTACAAGGTGAGCAGCGACGGCATAACCATCGTTGAGGTGAACTGAACCGCTCCCTGACATTCCTGTCTGAAATACATACAAAAAGCCTGAGAAGAAATGACCTCTCAGGCTTGTTTTATATCAGCGGGACTTTCCGCAGACAGCCCTTATCCAGCCCGTA
>JAFSHE010000171.1 GCA_017440445.1 Oscillospiraceae bacterium
AGGATGCTTACATTAGCAAGCTCCTTCTTGGGGCCTACTACTGTGATACGCTCCTCACATGCGAACTGTCCGGGCTGGGACAGATCCTTCTTCTTTGTAAGCTCGTGACCCTTGCCGAAAAGGATCTCGAGAGTTTCCTGTGTAACGTGTACGTGACGTGCGGATGTTTCGATAAGAATTTCTGCCATTTTTATGTCCTCCGAAATATGTTTTCTGCCGTATTCAGGTGAATTCACGGCGTATAAATTAATTATACTACTTTTCTGAGGAAAATGCAATAACTTTTTTCAACATTCAACAAAAAACAGGAGCGATGGCATCTCCCGCTCCTGTATTTGCTATCATTATCCTGTTGTGTCTGAATATATCTCAGATATAGCTTCCCAGCATTCCAGTGCCGCACGGACTACCGCAGGGTCGTACATCGTACCGCTGCACCGCTCTATCTCGGCACGGACCGTATCAAGCGGCATAGCCTTTCTGTATGAACGTGTGGACGCCATCGCATCTATTGAATCGCACACAGCTATCACCCGCGCGCCAAAGGGTATCTCCTCGCCTCTTGCGCCAAAGGGATAGCCCTTTCCGTCAAATCGCTCATGATGATGCAGGATTATCGCTGAGATACGTGCAAATCCTCCACATCCCTTCAGGATATCAGCTCCTATCTGCGGATGCTGCTTCATCTGCTGCCATTCCTCGTCGTTCAGTCTGCCCTCCTTGCGAAGCACGCTGTCTGGAATTCCTATCTTCCCGATATCATGCAGATGCGCCGCAATATGTATCTCCTGCGTTTCCTCTGCGGCTGCACCCAGCTTTCCGCAAAGCAGGCATGCCATATCGCTCACCCTGCGGGAATGATTTCCCGTATACGGGTCACGGGCATCCAGTGCGGAGGTTATGCACTCCACCAGATCGTGATATTCAAACCTTTCTTCACATTCACATTCCATTATTATCTCATCTCTTTCATGGTATTACATGTGCGGTATTCTTAACCCCATACATTTAAATACTATCACGATATCTTCAGAGCACGGCAGATATCATCACCCTCACTGAGTCTGCGGCAGAGAAATTTTCTGCACTTGTTGTAGTTGTCAAACGTCCGCTGAGCTTTCTCTGTGTCACCGTAGACCTTCCAGTAACCGCATAGCTTGAAATTACATCCGTTATTGTTGATAAACCCAAGCACATCCTCAACAGGATAGTCCAGGAATATCCCTATCTCGTGCGGAAAATCCGACTGCGCCATAATGCGCTGTGTAAGGCGCTCAATGCACTCCGCCGTAGACCTATCGTCAGCATAACCACAGGAGCGCAGCACATCCCTGCACTCAGGTCTTGCCAGACGACAGGCAAGCTTTTCCTCGTTATACACAAGCAGAAGCATGCGGCTACCGCACTCGCACAGGGTCTTTATCCTAAGACCCTTCACTGCAGCACGGCGATTGAAATATTCAGCGTTTGCATCTATATCATACTCTGTCTTGTTCAGCGACATAAGACTTGCACACTTGATCCCCAGCAGCGAGGGGGCTGTGTGAAATACAAGCTTTCTCTCAAAGCTGCTATAATCCTTTGTCATGTCTGTTCTCCTCTCAGTTAGATATCACTAACCTTATTTCTCGCCAACACATTACTATCTATGTGTTTCACGCTGTGGTTAGGTATGCCTAACCACTATTCTAAAAAAAAAGCCGTCACTCTGCGGCATACTGCGAAAGAACTGTTTTCAAGGCATTAACACTGGCATTGTGTATCTTCACAACAGGGATATCAAGTTTTTCGGAGCGCTGATTTACACTGTTTACCATCTTATGGGAACAAGTATTTGTGAACACCACCATCAGATCGGGTCTGCCGAGCTTGTTATCAAAATCCGCTGGCATCTGAGTGAATACCTTCGCCTTACACCGATAAGACTTACATATCTCCTTATATCTGGTTGCCATGCGGTCGTTACC
>JAFSHE010000172.1 GCA_017440445.1 Oscillospiraceae bacterium
CTGGTACTCTGCGGTCTGTTCATGGCTTCCAGAAAGGTTGCTGCTTCCATGGACTGGCTCAAGACACTCAAGGGCGAGGGCGACAACGTAGGCAAGCTGGTTGAAAAGGGCAAGAGCCAGTTCGCAGGTCCCGAGATCAAGGGCAAGAAGCTTGGTGTTATCGGTCTGGGCGCTATCGGTGCGCTGGTTGCTAACGCAGCAGTTGACCTGGGTATGGAAGTATACGGCGCTGACCCCTTCCTCTCTGTTACAGGCGCTATCCACCTCTCCGACAAGGTAAACTATGTAAAGAGCAACAAGGAGATCTTCGAGCAGTGCGATTACATCACTCTGCACGCTCCTGCTACTGCTGAAACAAAGGGCATGATCAACGCTGAGACCATCGCTACAATGAAGAAGAACGTTCGTATCCTGAACTTCGCAAGAGCTGACCTGGTTGACAGCAAGGCTATCATCGACGCACTTGCTAACGGCGGCATGGCTGCTTACGTTACAGACTTCGTAACAGATGACCTTATCGGTATCGACGGCGTTACCGCTATGCCTCACCTGGGCGCTTCCTCTCCCGAGAGCGAGGACAACTGCGCTATCATGGCTGTAAACGAGATCAAGGCTTACCTTGAGAACGGCGACATCATCAACAGCGTGAACTTCCCCAACGTTTCCATCCCCATGACAGGCGACGCTAAGATCTGCATCCTGCACAAGAACGTTGAGGGCATCATCAACAAGTACACAGCTGCTGTTTCCGCAGCAGGCCTCAACATCGAGAACATGGTCTGCAAGTCCAAGAAGGACAACGCTTACACCGTTCTTGACGTAACAGGTAACACAGACGGCGTTGAGACAACTCTCAAGGCTATCGAGGATGTTATCACTGTAAGAGTTATCAAGTAATTCTGTTTACGACAAATATAAGGACCCGAGATGCACTCTCGGGTCTTTTTTTGTCTACGGATGAAACGTAGCGTTTTCCTTGACAAACCTGTCATACAGCGGTATAATTATAGTATATAACTTAAAATGGGGAGGAATGTACATGACCTTACAGCAGATGGTGGACGACAGCCGCAGGATAGTGTTTTTCGGCGGTGCGGGAGTTTCCACCGAGAGCGGTATCCCTGACTTCCGCAGTGCGGACGGGCTTTACAATCAGCAGTACAAGTATCCTCCCGAGAGGATAGTAAGCCACAGCTTCTATATGAGCCATACGGAGGAATTCTACCGCTTCTACCGTGACAGGATGATATTCGCATCGGCAAAGCCCAATGCGGCTCACCTTAAGCTCGCAGAGCTGGAGCGTGCGGGAAAGCTCTCCTGCGTGATAACGCAGAATATCGACGGACTTCATCAGGCGGCGGGCAGCAGGGAAGTGGTGGAGCTTCACGGAAGTGTTCACCGTAATTTCTGCGAGGAGTGCGGAGCATTTTACCCCCTCTCTGCGGTGACGGAGTGCGACAGCGTGCCGAAGTGCAGCTGCGGCGGACGGATAAAGCCCGATGTCGTCCTCTACGAGGAGCAGCTTAAAGACGGGGACATCACCCGTGCGGTGGATGAGATATCCTCAGCGGATATGCTGATAATCGGCGGCACATCCCTTGCTGTGTACCCCGCAGCGGGGCTGATACGGTACTTCAGAGGGAAGTACCTCGTGGTGATAAACAAGTCCCCCACAAGCGCAGATAAGGACGCAGACCTTGCCATCGCAGACAGCATAGGAAAGGTACTCGGGGAGGTTAAGGTATGATAAATAACGGACCTTTTGATATCCCGACCGCAGAGAGACGGCTTTTATCCTCGTTGAGAAAAAGACCTGCAATGTACCTCGGAAAAAAGAGCCTTACACGATTCGAGGCGTGGTATCACGGATATGAGGCGGCAATAGTGACCGCAGGGCTATCCTATTATGAGCATAACATCCTGCCTGACGGGAAGATGAGCATACACGATTATGCGGCGGAAAAGTATCTCGGCAAGGGCAAGGAAAGCACCTGTGGCTGGATAAACTGCATACGCACATTTGAGCCTGACGATACAAAGGCACTGGACGTATGCTTTGAATTCCTTGACGAGTATCTTATACACCTCGGGTTTGAGCCTGTCCCCGACTGGGACGAGGAGCATAAAAAATTCTACGCAGAAAACTTTGGAGAGTAATTATGGAAATGCAATCGGTAACATATCAGTGCCCGAATTGTAATGCGGCACTGGAATACAGCACGGAGTACGGCGGCTTCAAATGCCTGTACTGCGACAGCCTGTTTAAAGAGGAAGAAATAAAAAAGCACTTCGCTGAAAACGAGCAGATGAAGCTGGAGCAGGCTGACCCTGACCTCTCTGCCGAGCAGCAGGAGATAGAGGAATTCACAGGCGCATCTGCGCTTTATTCCTGCCCTAACTGCGGCGCAAGCGTTATCTGCGGCGAGCTGGAGGCGTCTGTGCGCTGCCACTTCTGCCATACACCCGTTATCCTTTCGGGAAGGCTCTCGGGCGAGTACAAGCCCGACCTTATCATTCCCTTCGCCACTACAAGGGAGGTGGCAGAAAAGGCATTTGCAGACTACACAAAGGGAAAATTCCTGCTGCCTAACGGATTCAAGCAGAATGCAAAGGTGGTGGAGATATCCTCGCTGTACGTGCCTTACTGGATGAAGAGCGGTATCGTCGGCGCTGAGGTAACAGCCTCCGCAAAGAAGGTGCGCTCATGGCGAGTAGGCGATACCCGCTACACAAATACAAAGATATACGATGTACGCCGTAAGGCGGAGTTTGCATTCATCCGTGTACCCTGCGACGGCTCTGTGCGTATAGACGACGCACTGATGGAGAGTATCGAGCCGTTCAATTATCAGGGAATAAAGCCCTTTTCCATGTCCTATCTCTCGGGCTGCGCAGCGGAGAAGTACGATGTACCCTCGGAGCGTGCGCTGGAGCGCATAAACGAGCGCATAAGGCAGGCAGCCGTGGAGGAGGTCAAAAAGGATATAACAGGCTACTCCTCGGTAACTGTAAGCAGCAGCGAGGTCACCGACAAAAACGGAACAATGGTATATGCGCTGCTGCCTGTGTGGTTTCTGAATTATCAGTACAAGGGCAAGGACTATCCGTTTGTTATGAATGGTCAGACGGGAAATCATTTCGGTATTCTCCCCGTAAGTAAGGTCAAGAGCTTCTTCTTCGGGGCGGGACTGTTTCTGTTGATAGGAATCGTCGCAAAACTGTTGGGAGGGCTGTTCTTTGGATTGTAAGATGATAAGAAAAATGCTCTCGGTGCTGCTGGCAGCGGTGATATGCTTCGGCGGGCTTGTAATTCCCGCAGCGGCAGAGGGCAGGACTGCATCGGTGCAGGATATATGCGATATGATACCCCTCGTGGAGGAATCGCCTCTGCGTGACTACCTTGCACACGCTGCAAACGAGATAGACTGCAATATCGCAGTATATTATGTGGATGAGCTTTACGGCGAGGATATCACCGAGTATGCAAAGCGACAGATGGAAAGCCTTTTCGGGGCGGGCGAAAATGCCGCAATACTTATCGTCCGCTGCGACTCTGTGGGCGACCATGTGCTGGTAGAGTTTCAGGGCGATGACGCAGAGGAAAGATTTGCCGCAGAGGAATGGCCGCTCATGCATGACGCCATCAACTATGTGGTGAAGTCTGACTACCTCAATGCGGGATACACCTTTGCGGACAATCTGTGCGATATTGCAAGTGTTTCGGTGGACAGCGGTAAGCCGCAGAATAAGGAATACAGGGGCGTTATCAGCGAGGAGAGCGACAGCATTTCGGACAGCGAATATGTGGAGCTTACACAGCTTCTCACCATCACTGCGAATAAGATAAGCTGCAATATCGGAATTATCTTTCAGGATGACCTCGGCGGCGAGGTGCCGGGAAGGATAGCGGATGAATTCCTTGACAGGGAATTCGGAAAGGACTCTGACTCCATCGTAATGCTGCTTACTACCGACCCTGACGGTCATGACTGGATAAGCTTTTCCAATGCTGCGGATGTGAAATACTCAGCAAAGGCAGACGATATCTTCAATAACACCTACGATGGAATGACCCATGGCTACGCCAATGCGATAAGGGGCTTCTGCTCGTATTTCGGCATAAAAAGCGAGTATAAGAGCGAGGAAACAGAGGGCTTTTCGGTAAAGCTTGCCGACCTTGACGATTCTCTTTCCGCAGCGGAGGAGCAGGCGATACTCAGTCAGATGGAGATAGCTGCAAAGCAGATAGAGTGTAACGTCGGAATAGTAATTACAGATGACCTCGGCGGTAAGAATTCCGAGAAATATGCAGACAGCTTTGCAGATGAAAGCTTCGGCTACGGCAGCGACAATGTGGTGCTGCTTATGTGCAACGACCATATCCACGAGGACTGGATATCCGCCTACGGACGTGGTACGGACCTTTACGGCAGACGTATAGACGACCTGTTTGACAGGCTGTATAAGGGCTACGACCGCTCGGGCTTCGCTGAGGGATTAGAGGAGTATCTGGGCGCACTTGTTTACTACGGCTCGGGCGTAGGTGATGACTATTACTACGATTACGATGACGATTATGAGTATGAATACGACAGCGACAGCGACCCGTTTGGTAGATTTGTCTTTTCGTGGATAGCACCGCTGGTGGTGGCGCTGGTCATCTCGCTCACTGCTGTAAGCGGTGTTACATCGGGCTACAAAAGGAAAAAGCCCGTCAGCGCACGTGTTTATATGGATACACGGCGCACACGCTTCCTCAGCCGTCAGGATAACTTCGTGAGAGAGTACACCTCCTCCCACAAGATAAGCAGCTCCTCGGGCGGAGGCGGCGGCAGACGCGGCGGAGGCGGCGGCAGAAGCCGCAGCGGACGCTCGGGCGGCGGCGGACGCAGAAGATAAAAAGAGAGGCAAACGGTCTATGAAGATAGTTATACAGCGTGTGGAGCGCGCAAGCGTTACGGTGGAGGGAAAGGTCTGCGGGCAGATAGGCTGCGGATATCTTGTTCTCCTCGGAATAGGTCAGGAGGACACCGAGGCAGATTGCGAAAGACTCGCCGCAAAGATGATAAACCTGCGTATCTTTTCGGATGAAAACGGAAAGACAAACCTGTCCTTAAAGGATGTGGGCGGCGGGCTGCTGATAATCTCGCAGTTTACGCTGTATGCGGATTGCCGCAAGGGCAACCGTCCCAACTTCCTTATGGCAAAGGGACCCGAGGAGGCAAACCGCCTGTACGAGTATTTCACGGAGCTGTGCCGCAGGGAGATTCCCCTTGTGCAGACGGGAATATTCGGCGCAGACATGAAGGTGGAGCTGCTTAATGACGGACCTTTCACCATCGTACTTGAATAGCAAAAAAGAGGAGCATGCGCTCCTCTCAGCTTGTCGAAAAACTATGTTTTTTGCCTGCGAAGCAGGCTTTTTTAATAAATTTTTCCGACGACATGTGCGTCGGAAAAATAACTTCTATCCGCACAACTGTGCGAGTTGACGGCATCTCCGTCAACGAGTGCGCCAGCTGCGCTTTGAGTGCGGATGTTTCGGCTGCGGCATGGATGCCGCAAAGTCGAAGCCAAAAGGCGGCACGGATGCCGCCTTTTGGCTTCGACAAGGAAAACTGTCCCAACGGGACTTTTTCGACGGTCTCAGAGGAGCATGCGCTCCTCTTTCTTTTTTACGGATTTGCGAGTATGGGCTGTATCTGCCTGCCCTCCATGGCGGCCTCGATGGTATCGGGAATTTTTGAGAAATCCGCTATCATGGAAAAGGGCTTTCCTATACTGTCGTCCTGATAGGTGGGTACGAAGTAGAAATTCTTGTAGTTTCTCAGCGTGCCGATGTTCTTTGCTGCGCCCGAGAGTGCGTCGTTCGTGGATACCGCTATCACCACAGGCCGCTGATTGCGGAGATGGCTCTTTACCGCCATGCATACAGGGGTATCGGTTATCCCCAGCGCAAGCTTTGCGAGGGTGTTTCCCGTGCAGGGAGCGACAAGCAGCACATCGAACATCTTTTTCGGGCCTATCGGCTCGGCGGTGGTGATCTCGTGGATAACAGACCTGCCTGTTATCTCCTGAAGGCGCTGTATATGCTCCTCAGCGGTGCCGAAGCGGGTATCCAGCGTATACGAGTTGTAGGACATTATCGGGGTTATCTCGCAGCCCAACGCCGCAAGCTCCTCCAGACGGGAGAATACCTTTGAAAAGGTGCAGAAGGAGCCGCAAACGGCAGCTCCCACCCGAAGTCCCGCAAGCTTTGAAATATCTGTCATATATATCATCCGCTTTTTTCAGCGGAGTTTCCTCCTTTCGTGCGGTGGAATAATGTATTGGTAGGGAATACTCCCGTATATCAGCGCTGTGACAGCCGTGAGAGGATGGTATCCGCTATCGCCTCGCCCGCAGTTCTGGGTGAGAATTTCCCGGGCAGTCCCGCTGCGTGGATGTACTTAACTCCGCAGCCTGCGGCGAAATCTTCATTCGGCTTTGCGGGGAGCGAGGCAAGCTCCATAAACAGTGCGCCCTGCCGCATGCGGGAGAAATCCTCCCTGGAAAAAAGCTGCACAGGCGGCGTGTTGAGGATGATATCCGCATCCCTGCACAGCGCAGGAAGTGCGGAAAGCTCTGCTGCGGAAATACTTCTCAGCTGCGCCTTGGTCCGCTGGAGAGGGTTTCTGGCACAGATGGTCACTCTGCTGCCGAAGGACCTCAGCAGCGTGCCTGTAAGCATGGCTATCCTGCCGCCGCCCGTTATGAGGATATCCGTATCACGCAGCGAGTGGTCGGTATTCTGTATCAGCAGCCCCACAGCAGCCTCCGCAGTGAGGGCGGCATTGGTCAGCGTAAGCGTTTCCTCGGTGAAATAGTCGTACAGCGAAAGCCCGCTATCTTCGCACAGCGCACTGAGGTCAGGGTCGCTCATGCCCGTCAGCACAAGCCCGCCACGCTCGGTGTAGTCGGCTATCAGCGACAGCGGCAAGGGCTTTTCGGACAGTGGCGCGTTTATATAGCCGCCCCTCGAAAAGGGCAGAGGCAGCACCACGGCACCGTATCTTCCCTCGGCGGGCATGCCGAAGGGAAGTCCCAGTGTATGCACCTCATACCTCTGTGAAACAGCCTTCGCCGCATGTATCATCCGTATATCTCCGCCGATGAAAAGCACTCTGTTGTCCATAATGTGACCTCCGCTGACCTTATCCGTTTTTCCTCTGCTGTATTGTATGCGGAAATTGCCGTTTGAGTGAGCAAAAAAAGTTATCCGCCCGTATTGATTTTCGTAAAGAAAAGATGTATAATAGTTTTGTAAATATATGCAGGAAAGGACATAATGATATGAATATCTGGCATGACGTAGATCCTGAAAGAATAACCCCCAACGACTTCCTTGCGGTGGTCGAGATCGAAAAGGGCAGCAAGAAAAAGTATGAGCTTGACAAGCAGACTGGTCTTATCATCCTCGACAGAATACTGTATACCTCCACGCACTATCCCGCAAACTACGGCTTTATTCCCCGTACCCTTGCGGATGACGGCGACCCGCTGGATGTGCTTATCCTCTGCAACGAGCCTATCGACCCGCTGGTGCTGGTACAGTGCTATCCCATCGGCGTTATCAC
>JAFSHE010000173.1 GCA_017440445.1 Oscillospiraceae bacterium
ATGGTTATCAGCACGATACCTATTCCAAGCGCTGCGATAAGCAGAACTGTAGCTACCTGGAAGATATTGTGCGGCTGTTCTGTGTAGCCCAGCAGCCTCCATATATTCTCGCGGTGGAAGAAAGGCTCTATGATAGTCTCTATTCCGAATACCGAGCCGTACAGCACACCAAATGCCGCGGAGAAAAGACCTATTCTTGTCATAATCGGGAACAGACCGTTCTTTGAGAAGCGGCTCATCACAAGGCCCAGCAGCGATATCGCGAGACCCTGTCCCACATCTCCGAACATTATACCGAACATCAGCATATATGTCACTGCCACATAGGGAGTGGGATCAAATGTGCCGTATTCGGGCAGACCGTACATCTTCACGAACATTTCAAACGGACGGAAGATGAAATTGTTTTTAAGCTTTACAGGAACATCAGCGGATACCATCCGTCCCTTTATCGGTATCTGAGTGGTGGTTACGCTTTCGATAGCGGTGAGCTTATCGGTAAGCTGAGCGCTGCTCTTTGTAGGGCAGTAGCCGCTGAAAGAGAACCTGCCGTCCGATATCAGCGCTTTCTTTCGCAACTCAAAGCAGTCATACAGATATTTCAGCTTGCTCATTACCGAAAGGAGCTCACTCCTGTGGGTATCCGCAAAGCTGCTTATCTTCTTTTCAAGATCTGCTACGATATTCTTTTCATTGGTGATGATCTGCTGGAGCACTTCGTCTGTGGAATCGGGGTCATGGATCAGGTAGTCGGGAAGCCTTGTTCTTTCAAAGCAAAGCGAATTCATTACCATATCTGCAAATTCCGAGCTTTTGTTCGGTGTGAGATACAGACCCCACGCATAGCCGTCCTTTTCCTCAAAGGTCATGAAGTGAAGACATTTTTTGTCATAATATTCAAGCTTGGCAAGATTCTCTGCGGGCATCTTGCCGAATCTCGACTTGATATATCTCATATTAAACAGCTCTGTGAAGCTTACATCCATGTGCAGCATATGCTTTACATAGGAATCTGTCTGCATGTGTTCCTCAAGAGCGGTCTGCATATCCTCGTATGCTGTACGCAGCTCCGAAAGCTGCTGTGAAAGCTCTGTGTGATATGCCTTGAAATCCTCTGCGCTTTCATAGCTTATATTGCTGTAATCCACAAATTCGGGCGTTATGTTCAGCGCCTGTGCAGTATCCCTCAGCTCTGTATAAGCGCCCTCGTATGGGTTTTGCTCGTTTGTGCTTCGCAGCAGCGAATCGCCGCTCACATCCGAGATCTGGAACATCCTGCTTTCGCAGCAGAGCATAAGAGCGTCATCCAGCTTATCGAGATTACCCTCTACGGTGAGCTGTGACATTTTTTCTATACCCATTCAATGCACCGCCTTTCATATTACCAGCATACCGAGGATCTCTGTGCTGCTGAGTCCGTAGCGTATTCCCTCGATGGCTGTTTTTACATTTTTTTGTTCTATCTTCAGGCACTCTATAAGTGCGTAGTATACCGCGGCGGAATTGCGTGACATCCTTATTGTCCGCCGCAGGTGATCCATGCTTATGGTATCGGTGAGCTGTTCTATCGAAGCAAACTCAGCGTCCCTGTCTGTATGATAGCCGAGCTGTGAAAGCTCCTGCTCTATCTTTGATATATCCGGCAGCTGGAGCAGCCGTTCTATCGTTTCGTTGTTCAATCGGTATTTCAATGGCAGAAGCACCTTTCTTGCGCTGTCCGCCGAAACGCCGAAAGCTCTCATGCGGCAGCAGGATACTACGTTTTCCATATCTATACTCTTCAGGAGCGCGCGCTTCAGCTCGGTAAGCGCCTTGCCTGAATACGTCTTTTCGGCCGTCTTGATGGCAGACATATAATATAGTGTGTAGAGTCTGCGCTCACACTCGTTTATATTGATGCTGCCCGATTCAGCCGCATCGATCAGAAGCGGTCTGAGTGGTCTTGCAAAAGGCGTGTTTTCCAGCAGATGAGCTATATCAAGATATGTCTCGGCTTTTCCGAGAGCCATAAGATCTGTGGAAGCGTGCTGTACCAGAAACATAGGAAGCGAAGCGATATACCTGTCTGCAGAGCCTGATGAGACTGCTTCGACAGCGTTGATTATCTGATCTGTTTCCAGCTGCATGATAATGTATTTGAAGAAAACGCGGCTGTCGCTGAAATCGAAGCGGTGAAAGCGCTCGAATATATCAAATGCGGAGCGGTTTATCAGGGCTTCGAGCTGACCTCGGTGTATCGTCTGTGGATTTATTCCCGAAAGCGTTTTGCTGTAACGCTCTGTCTGTTTCAGAAATGCCGCGGCTTCAGCTACTGTGGTACGCGCACACAGTTGAGAGTAATCCTCCGCGGTAAGTGATCTGCCGTATATTGCCCTTGCCTTTGCAATAACGGAATTGGATGAAAACGACATAGCTATCAGACTCCTGTGATACGACTGATTATTTCATTCTGCCACTCGCTGCGGTAAGCGGCGAACACTCCGTCAAGATGCTCTGTGCTTTCTACCAGAGCGGCTTTTGTGTTGCGCTTCTTTTCCTCAAGGAGCTCAGCCTGCTTTTTGAGTGCTTCATCAGCCTTTGCCCGTTCTTCGGCAAGCAGTCTTTCTCTGCGGCTTGCATATTTTTCGTCAGCCTCATCCAGTCTGTGCATCTCGGCTTCTACGAGCTTTTCCGCTTCGGCTGCCGCATTTCTGTCTATTTCGATTATGCTTTTCAGAATATCCATAATAACACCTGCCTTGTGTGTTGTACTATATTTTATATACATATTAATATGTGGAAAAACGACCTTATTTATAATAATCTAAAATCGAAAATAGTTCAATGGTAATAATGAACAAAAACAACGGTTGAATAGTGGGTATTCGTTAAAATATTCATATCTTTACCATAGCTTTGCTGAAATATCTGCAAAACAAAAGGAACGGCATGAACCGTTCCTTATTATATAGTATCTGATATATCAGTTCTTCAGGCTCTGCATAGGAGCAGGAATACGTCCGCCGCGGCTGATGAACTTGGAGGAGG
>JAFSHE010000174.1 GCA_017440445.1 Oscillospiraceae bacterium
AGATAGGGCATACCGCCTGCGGTCAGATACTTTGAGAAACATTCCGACTCTGAAAAATCTGGATTGTTGGTTCTGTATAGCTCGGTAAATTCAGCAAAAGAGAACGGATATATTACGAATTCCACATAACGTCCGCCGAGATATGTTGCAAGCTCACCTGACAGGAGCTTTGCATTGGAGCCTGTGATATAGATATCGCAGTCAAGCTCCACGCGGAACGAGTTTATGCACTTTTCCCAGTCCTCAACTTCCTGTATCTCATCAAAAAATAGGTACACCTTTCCGTCGATGGATGCGGCTCTTTCCGTTACTTCTTTGTGAAGTGCCTTGGCATTGCACAGGTGCTCCAGCCCCATTTTCTCAAAATTGAATGAGATAAACTGCTCCCTGCGGCAGCCATGCTCCAGCAGCTCCTCCTGAACAAGCTCCAGCATGACGGACTTGCCGCTGCGACGGAAGCCTGTCATTACCTTTATAAGCTCCTTATCAATAAACGGACGGATACGCTGCATATACAGCTCACGCTTTATCATGGATATCGACCTCCTCATTTACTATCTATATATTTAGTATACTACATTTATAACTGAAAATCAATACTAAATAAATATTTTTATCGAGTATAAACGATAAAAATATAATTATATCGTAATTTATTATTGATAAATATATTTTTTGCAAAAAAATCCCGCCGATACGACGGGATCAAGATCAGAATGAAATAAAGTCATTAAGCTCCGTTGACAGGATGCGCTTACGCTCGTTGCTGATATGGGTGTAAATATTACCTGTTGTTTCGATATCTGCATGTCGCAGCCAGGTCTGTATTGCCTTTATATCCCAGCCGAGGTCGTACAGCATACTAGCTGTGCTGTGACGAAGGTCGTGGAAACGCATAGGCTTCAGGTTGTGTGCTGTCAGCACTCGCTGAAATGAGCGCGTCAGCGAATCGGGACGGAATGGCTGTCCGTCCTCACGCACGAACACATAGTCTGATTCGTGGTAGGTGTTTCCAAAGAGCCTGCGGTATTCCGCCTGCTTATCTCTGAGATTCAGCAGCACCTCCTTTACTGCAGGGATAAGCTCAAATGAAGCCGCACTTGTCTGCGTTTTGGTCTTGTCTTTTGCCTGAATGGTCATGCTTTTTACGACAGTGTGTTCAATGCTGAAAGTGTTGTTCTCAAAGTCGATAGCACTCCACTTAAGGCCCAGAGCCTCTGATTTGCGCAGACCATAGTAAAGGGTAACGAATACTATCTCATGCAGAGCGTCACCTTCAAAGGCTTTAAGAAGCGCATTAGCCTCATCCTTGCTCAAAAACACATATTCGTGTTCTGTAACATCTTTGGTAGCAAGGGGGACTCCATCTGCCGGATTTCGCATTATCAATCCCTCAATAACCGCCTGGCGCAGAACAGAGCGCAGTATCGAGGCTATGCTCTTCATAGTCTTGTGAGATAGTGCGCCCTTGCGTTTGTCCGCTCTGCCGCCTATGGCTTTCTGCGAGTAAAATACCGATACATCTCGCGGAGTAATGTCACACAAAGACATATTTCCGAAGTATGGTATCAGCTGTTTTTTTACCTGATTGTGATAACGCTCATAGGTCGATTGCTCTACTGAAATGCTCTTTACAGCGAGCCATTCTCTGGCGTAATCGCTGAAAAGCGTTGCAGAATCTACAGTAAGCTGCTCCAGACCCTTGTATTTCTGTATAAGGTCAGGTATCATCGCTTTTGCTTTTCGACTGTTGTTATGAGCATCCAGACCTGTTCTGACCCACTTGTTTCTGGTCTTGCCGCTTTTGTCCTTATAGGAAAGAACGACATAGAGCTTGTCAGCTTTGTTATGTACACTGCCAGTCATAGTTTCTCCTTTCGTAGATAATGAGCAGGTCTGAACAAGTCAGACCTGCTCTGCCGGTGGTTTACATTGCAACAGCAGATACTTCTGATGATCTGTCTGTTGTCGCTGCAGCTACTGTATTATCAGCAATATATTTTATTACATACGCCTTAGGGATACGGTATATCCTGCCCATCTTCAGATGAGGAATAACGTTCTCCGACAGCAGACGATATGTACTCGTCTTGCTGATACAGAGCATCTCCATCAGTTGAAGCGGGGAGAGCATATCGGGGTAGCTTGCATACATTTCTGCGATTTCATTCATAATAAACATCCTTTCTGTTGTGTGTTACTGGGGTCTCAGAGGAATAATATACCATTATTTATCTGTAATAATGGTACTGACTGCCTGATGACTTATATGCCGTAGGCTTCTTTCAATTCTTTCTCACAGCTTTTGCAGCACACGAGCTCGAGGTAGCAGTGTTTTTCAGCGGCAGCACTGAGAATCGATTGACAAATTTGAAAATACGTGCTATCCTTATTATTGAAATCTAATGGCACTGTCGTTACAATAACTGCGCGACATCCATACGAAAATTGTATGATCATATCAACTGCAGCTAACAGTGCGCGGTACTGTGCTGAATGGTCACCCTCAAAGGTTCCCACGGCTCTTATTTGTTCATCAGAAAGCAGCACAGTAATTGAGTAACT
>JAFSHE010000175.1 GCA_017440445.1 Oscillospiraceae bacterium
GACATTTCCGCCCTCACTGAGCGTAACCTTTGCGGTGTACAGATAAGGGCATTTTCTGCCGTTCCACAGCGCGGGAGCGGTGATATCGGTATTCAACGCAACACTTGTCTTGCTGTCAACGGAGATGGTCATATCCTCCCGTGCGACCGCAACAGCAGTTCCCGCTGCGTCAAGTATCTCTGCGGTAACGGTGAGCGTTCTTTCCGTATCTCCGTCATTCGCAAGCTTAACAAGGATATCCGCCTGCGCATTGTCGGAGGTAATGTTCTTCGGCGTTACATACACTCCTGATGAGCCATAGTCCAGCAGATCTATATGAACGTTTTCGGTGACTATCAGCTTAACTTCACGATAAAGACCGCCCATTTTTGTGAAGTCGCCCTGATCGGTTATGGGAGCGATGTAGTTAGTGGGGGAATTATCCACCTTTACTGCGATAACATTCTCGCCCTCGCTCACGAAGTCTGTGATATCAAATCTGAAAGCGGAGTAGCCGCCCTCGTGCCTGCCGACAAATTCGCTGTTCACAAACACCTCTGCAATGGTATTCACCGCCCCGAACTCGACAAACACACGCTTGTCGGAGCAGTCGCATACAAATCTTCTACGGTAGCACGCAAGACCTCTGTAATAATTCTCGCCGCCCTGACAGATACCTGTCCTGCCGCTTGCGCCGTCCTTATCATTCCATGTATGAGGGAGCGTTACCCTCTCCCAATCTTCGTCCCCGAAATCAGACTTATGTACAGGCAGGCTCGCTGAGCCATCCTCCTGCGGAAGTCTTGCAAAGCTCCAGTCTGAATTGAGATCGTATATTACAGCCATTTCGTTATCCTCCTGTGAGAAGCTATGCCTATATTCTACTACATATTTCGGATAAGGTCAAGCAAACATCGGCGGAGATATTCACTCCGCCGATGTTATTTTATTAAGGGATATCCCGCTCACTGCACAGCAAGCTCCCCCAGAAGCGAGACCGCCACACCGAGACCTGCCGAGATAAGTATCAGCAGCACGGAGCTGAGCTTCTTGCCTGTAATTCTGCCGTAGCCGAAATACAACGCCGCAAGAAGTGCGAATATCAGCATCGGAACGATGTCCTGTGACGATACAGCGAGATCGGCAGCACCAACAGCTTTCACCAGAAGTATCACTCCCGTGGAAAGTATCAGTGCAACTATAACAGGCTTCACGCCTTGCATAAAGCCCCTGAACACCCTGTTTTCAGTCAGATTCTTCATCACCGAGGCGACAAGCAGGATTATTAAAAATGACGGCATTACAACACCGAGCGTGGCAGCGATACTGCCGAAGATACCGCCCTGCACAGAGCCGATATATGTCGCCATGTTTACTGCGATAGGTCCCGGAGTCGATTCACATACGCCGATAAGGTCAAAGAACTCGCTCTCGCTCAGCCAGCCGTAGTGCATCACTATTTCTTCTATCAGAGGTATCATTCCGAATGCACCGCCGAAACAGAAAAGTCCTACCTTGAAAAACTCCAGAAAAAGCGTGAGGTATATCATTTCTTCATCACCTTACCCTTTCCCGTGGAATACAGGAATACTCCCAGCACTCCGCCCGCAAGGATAAAAAAGATAGTGCTGAATGATACCGAACATATCTCAAACACTATCATAGCCACAAATACCACCGCAAAAACAACGAGCGATACAGGCTTTTTCGGGAGCTTCGCCAGCATATCCATACCAGCCTTCAGGATAAGAAAAGCCACTGCGCATTTAATTCCCGTAAACGCATACGCAACATATCTGTTTTCAAGAAAAGCATCAAGAAACAGCGATATCACATACAGTATCACAAGAGAGGGCAGCACCACTCCAAGCGTCGCCAGCAGACTTCCGATAAAGCCTCTTCGCTTGTATCCCACAAATGTCGCAAGATTTATCGCAATAGGACCGGGAGTGGATTCTGCAATGGTTATGACCTCCATCAGCTCGTTCTCGGAGAGCCAGCCCTTTTTCTCGCATATCGTTTCCTTTATCTGAGCTATCATTGCGTAGCCGCCGCCAAAAGTAAATAAGCCTATCTTAAAAAATGTCAGAAATATCTCAGACATATTCCTGCTCCTTTCAAATGGATGATAGCGAACATTGTACAGCCCGAACGCCGCCCATAAGCCGAAGCTCGGGGCGTATCTCATTTCGGGGGGATTTTCATGTGGTGTCCGTTCCAGTGGTTGTGATGTATTCTAAAAATAATTGTACCATATTTTTCTTGCTTGTGCAACAGGAAACCCGCACATTCCCCAAAAGGAAAGGCGGTCACAGACCGCCCATAGCACTTATATACTCCTCCGCATAATGTGCGGCTACCGCTCCGTCTGCCGCTGCCGTCACCACCTGCCGCAGTGCCTTTGTGCGGATATCCCCTGCGGCGAAAACTCCGTCTGCGCTTGTACGGGTGCTCTCATCTGCGATGATGTAGCCGCTCCCGTCAAGGGCAACGCTTCCCCCGAGAAAGCCTGTCAGCGGCACTCGCCCTATGCTGACAAAAGCTCCGTCGCAATTAAGCTGTGTGACCTCGCCTGTTTTCACATTCTTTACCATTATCCCCCTGAGCCTTGTATCGGAGATAAGCTCTGTCACGATGCTGTCCCAGACAAGCTCCACATTTTCCGCACTATACAGCGGCTCGCGGTATATCCTCTCCGCACGCAGAGCGTCCCTCCTGTGAACCACATACACCTTTTTTGCAAGCCTTGAAAGATACAGTGCGTCAGCCGCCGCAGAGTTTCCTCCGCCGATGACCGCAACCGTCTTATCCTTGTAAAATCTGCCGTCGCAGTGGGCGCAGTAATGCACGCCACTGCCCGTAAGCTCCTGCTCGCCGTCAAGGCCAAGCTTTCTCGGGTCTGCGCCTGCGGCTATCACCACAGTCCTCGCGTGATACACGCCGTCCGTTGTCACGATACGCTTTACAGGCTGCGAAAAGTCCACCGCCGTTACCTCGGCGTTCACCGTTCTCGCACCGAAGCGCTCCGCTCCGTGCTGCATCCTCACGCCGAGGGTAAAGCCGTCTATCCCCTCGTCAAAGCCGGGGTAATTGTCGATATCCCCCGTAAGCGCCATCTGTCCGCCTGCGGACAGCCGCTCCAGCAGTACGGTATCAAGTCCGCCCCTCGCCGCATATAAGGCGGCGGTATAGCCTGCAGGACCTCCGCCGATCACCACCATATCATGGATATGCTCCATCCGTCATTCCTCCAGCATCGCAAGTATCTGAGCCTTAGGCTTTGCGCCTGTGGAGCGGCTCACCACCTCGCCGTTTCTCATCACTACAAGCGTGGGTATGCTTGATACACCGAACTGCTCCGCAAGCTGCTGCTCCTCATCCACATTGACCTTGCACACAAGATAATGCGGATTTTCGTCCGCTATCTCGTCAACGATCGGCGACACCATTTTGCACGGTCCGCACCAATCCGCATAGAAATCTATCAGCACAGGCTTTGCGCTGCTCCTGACTTCCTCAAAATTCTTCATTCCTGCTTTAATTGCTGACATAGTTATTCTTCC
>JAFSHE010000176.1 GCA_017440445.1 Oscillospiraceae bacterium
AAACGGAATACAAGCTGATCGATAACAAGGTTCATCATCTTATCAAGGTCAGCGTAGAATTTATCGATATTTCCACGAGCCTCGATACCAAGTCTGGGGAGATTGATGGAAGTAAAGCTAAGATTACCTCTGCCTGTTACGATCTCACGCGAAGGATCATACACATTACCGATTACTCTTGTGCGGCAGCCCATATAAGCAACTTCTGTATTATAATCGCCCTCCTTGTAATACTGGAGATTGAAGGGAGCATCAATAAACGAGAAATTAGGGAACAGACGCTTTGCAGATACACGACAAGCAAGCTTGAACAGATCGTAGTTCGGGTCGCCTTCGTTATAGTTTACGCCTTCCTTTACCTTGAAAATGTGTATCGGGAAAATAGGAGTTTCGCCGTTTCCAAGACCCTTTTCAGTAGCAAGCATTACATTTCTGGATACCATTCTGCCCTCAGGAGATGTATCTGTACCATAGTTAATAGATGAGAACGGATTCTGTGCGCCCGCACGGGAATTCATAGTGTTGAGGTTATGGATAAGCGCCTCCATAGCCTGGTATGTAGCACGGTCAGTTTCTGCCTCAGCAAGCTTCTCAGCTGTATCTTGAAGCTCTGAGAACTTCTCACCGTATTTTCCGGCAGCAATATCCCACTCCTTGGACTTATAGTCATCATTATTGGAAAGCTTAGGATAAAGACCGCTCTCCTCCTCTACCTGCTTTGCAAGGGCTTTGAACTCCTCATGTGCCTCAGCAAAATCAGCTCTGCCCTGCGTAAAGCAGACTGCCTTTGCAAGGTTATGAGTATAAAGTCTGCGGAAGGTCTTTTCAACGCCCTCTGCCATCGCATAATCGAAATTAGGTACGGACTGTCCTCCGTGCTGGTCATTCTGATTAGACTGGATAGCTATACAGGCAAGCGCAGCGTAGCTTGTTATATCATTAGGCTCACGCAGGTGACCATGACCTGTGGAAAAACCACCATGAAACAGCTTCAGAAGATCGATCTGACAGCATGTAGTGGTTAATGTCAAGAAGTCGAGGTCATGGATATGGATATCTCCGCTGATGTGAGCATTGGAATGAGCGGGATCAAGAACATACATCTCATTAAACTGCTTTGCACCCTCAGAACCGTACTTCAGCATTGTACCCATAGCGGTATCGCCATCGATATTTGCGTTCTCACGTTTTATATCACAATCGCTGGCGGATTTAAATGTAAGATCCTCATATATCTTCATAAGCGTGGAGTCCATCTCACGGGCTCTTGTACGCTCAGCACGATAAAGAATGTACGCCTTGGCGGTCTTTGCATGACCCTCCTCAACGAGTACCTTCTCTACCATATCTTGTACCTCCTCAACGGAGGGATTTCTGCCGATTATCTCCACAGAAAGACGCTGACAAACATTATCCGCCAGCTGCATAGCCTCGGAATAATCATTTCCGCCAACTACCTGAGCAGCCTTGAATATAGCACCTGCTATCTTTTCGATGTTAAACGGAACCTGTCTGCCGTCACGCTTCTTTATCATTGTAATCATTGCCATTTTTACGAACTCCTTGAAATTGCAGCACTTTTGCCACAATATATTGTATTTTTTAAACGCTATACATCTATTATATAGTCACAGAAGTTTTTTGTCAAGGATAATCGACAGCGTGATGTACAAAAAAAGACAGCACAATTTTAGTCACAATATACAAACACCCCATGGTTATGCGGTTTTAAGGTAATAAAAAAGCGTACTTTCTCACACAAAAGGTAAATAACCAGAATATACCTATCATGGAAAAAGTACGCAGAGCTTTATTTTAGTATTGATGTATGACCCCTATACTCCCACACTCAATATATTGTGTGCAAGTATAGCAGCAAGGGTCACATTGAACGCATTAGTTATACCAATATAGGTAATGCGCTTTTTTGTTTTCTTTATACTAATTGAAGCTGTTCCTATCCACGCACAGGATATAGCAACAGCTATAAGAAGCGCAAGTATGCGTCCATAGGGTCCGACAACGATCTTTAAAGCAAATCCAAAGATAAAGTCAAGCACGAATTCCGTCAGCGGAACAAGTGTCAGCGGAAGTGTAGCCAATGCCCACAACTTTCTCTTTTTGCGGAAAAAAACAATTACGATAACAGTAAACATCGCAGCTATAACGCCACACTCAATTCCCATGGTAGAATTCTCCTTTCGGTTGATTATGAAAGTATATCTCTGGCAGTAGAATTATCCGCACAGACAGCAAAGCACACAACATTTCCGTCCACAGCCACAAAATGGTCATCAAACTTATACATCTCGTCAGGAGAATAGTCAGCGTATGTCTTGCGCTGCTTCTCAACACGCTCTTCAAGTCTTTCCTTTACAGTTGCAGCAGCTTCTTCGTCCTTTGTAACAAAGATACCAAACTCGTCAGGATATACTCCTGCACCTGCAACGTATGCGGAAAACTCGTTTATAATTGCTTCATCAAGCTTATAATACACCATAAGCTTATCGGCAGGTACCTCTGCCATTTCAGGGAAATCAACTGTACTGAGAAGCTCGGCAGTCTTTTCTGTGATAGTTTTTTCAGAAACTGCAGTACTTCCGGAGGATGAATTTTCCCCTCCGCCACAGCCTGTAAGTAACATAGACGCTGCTACTAAAGCAGCTACTAAAGATATCTTTCTCATTTTTATTCCTTTCCTTTGTATAACCAAATTCAAAATATGTTTACTGTATAGTTTTCTGGATATATCCGAGCATTACATCATAAGTAGTGCCTTTGAAATGCAGACCGTCATTCTCTGCATACTTATCAAGAAAATAACCATTTTCATCTATTATCTGAGAATAAAAGTCGATGTAACGTATACCAAGCTCAGAGCACAGCCCCTTGATAAAGGAGTTAAACTCCACCACCATATCGTTAGTAATGCCGCCCGATGCAGCAAGTGAGCTGTTCTTTGCAACAGGGGATACCGAGATACAGTAGATATAGGAATCGGGACATGCCGCAGACAGCTTGTTGATAAGTGTGCGATAGCTGTCCTCCATAGCGCTTGCAGCAAAAAGTCCATTGGAGCCAAGCATGATATATATCCTTTTTGGCTGAAGCTTTTCAGCGTACTCAAGCGCAGTGGAAGATGTTCCGTCATAGAGGTCAACTTCTTCTGTATATGCCTTATAAGGAGTATATCCTACGCTTGCCGCTACATTTTTCATATCAAGCTTATTATACAGATAAATTCCTGTTGTTATGCTGTCACCGATAAAAAGGTCATCTGCAAAAAAGGTCTGACTATAATCTGTATAATCCGTGCTATCCTCAGGTAAATTCGGCTCAGACTGAGATGGTGTGTCGCTCACGGACTCGGTAGGCGTAGAAACAGGCTCGGTAGGCTCTGTTGAGCGCTTTGTCATGGAAACAGAGGACTTAGGTGTTGTGGTTGTTGTGGCAGAAGTGGTAGTCTTTCCTGTACCCGCAGACTGGTCTGCCGGCGTAGAAATCGTACTTTCTGCTGTGGTTTCTCTTTCCCCCATTACTGCATCTGAATACAAAAGACTTACAACAAGACCGCATATCACAAAAATAAGAACGATCATTATTATATTCAGAACGATCACAGAACGAGGGAGCTTAGATCTGGGCTCAGGCATTCTGATACCTCCCGTAATTAATCATAGTATCTGCGCAGATACGCAGTCATTAGTATTATACGTCATCATCAATAAAAATGCAATATTTATCGCATCATATCAGCAGAATTCGTTGCCGTCGGCGCAGAATATCCTTGTACGGACAATGCGCATACGAGATATCTGCTCACCCGTTTCCTGCTGAAATGCTTCAAACAACAGTGCAGGATTGATATTGAAATCATTACCCGCAGGCAAGCGCAGAGTTATCTTATCAGATACAGAAAGCTCAGTAATAAGTGGCTTCAGATCAACAGTAGATACTCCTCTTTTTGTCTTTTTCTCGGTGAGTATCTGCTCACGTGAACAAAAATCTCTGAATTTCTCCGTATCTACATCAGACTCTATCTCGTACTCAGCGGTCTTGATATCGGTATTCTTGTACTTCGGATCTGCAACACGGATTATACGTATATCAGGCGGGAGTGCTTCATTCAGGCGGGACATTACCTCGTCAGATGCAACATCTTCAGTAAGGCGGAAGTCCATAGCCTCGCACACGCCCTCCTGACCCAGTGACAGCGGAAGCATGAACGCCACATAAGTATGCGGGTTGAAGCCCTCTGTCTGCCATATAGGAAGTCGGCTACGTTTCATCGCCCTCTGGATACAGTGGTTAAGATCAAGGTGGGAGATGTACTTCGCCCTGTCCATTTTTGAGAAAAATACCCTTGTATTAACGGATGGCACGGCAGATGTCACCTCCTACACACTTAGATACACCGCAATTCGAACACTTTTCACGGCAATTGGGAGTGGACACCTCATCATGGGCACGTTTATTCTCCTTAATAAGGAATTCACGGCTCACGAGCATATTGATGTGACTCCACGGAGCTATCTCATCATACGAACGCTTGCGGTTAGCATAGAACGACATATCAAGTCCGCACTCGGAAAAGGCCTCCTGCCACTTGCTGAAATCGAAATACTCGTCCCAGCCATCAAGCTTACAGCCTTTCTTCCACGCAAGATAGACCGCTTTTCCTACACGGCGGTCGCCTCTTGCAAGAACAGCCTCAAGCAAAGATGTATCATACTTCGACCAGCTGATAGATATCTTCTTGTCGTTGGCAACAGAAATAAGGTGCTTCTGACGCTGTTTTATACTCTCCTCGTCAAGCTGTGGCTCGAACTCGAAGGGTGTAAAGGGCTTGGGGATAAATGTTGACAACGATATTGATACACTGACGGGTCTGCCCTTCTTACGGTTGGGATTAGCATAGAACTGCTCGATAACAGCCTTTGCAAGGTTATATATACCCTCAATATCCTCAATAGTTTCAGTGGGAAGTCCCAGCATAAAATACAGCTTGATGTTGGTATATCCACCCTCAAAGGCTATCTTCACGCTGTCAAGCACATTCTGTTCGGTGACGTTCTTGTTGATAACATCACGCAGACGCTGTGTTCCCGCCTCGGGTGCAAAGGTAAGACCGCTTTTTCGGACGTCTGTTATCTTCTTCAGCACCTCGTCACTGAAACGGTCAACTCTGAGTGACGGAAGCGACAGATTGATATCGTTCTTACTGGTGTACTCAGTAAGGTCTGTAAGCAATCCCTCGATATCCTTGTAATCGCTTGTGGAAAGCGATGACAGCGATACTTCATCATAGCCTGTATTCTCGCAAAGGCATTTTGTCTGCTGAAGTACGGTCTGCTTGTCCTTTTCACGGAAAGGACGATATATAAAGCCCGCCTGACAGAAGCGACAGCCTCTGATACAGCCACGAAGGACCTCAACAACTGCCCTGTCATGAACAATGTTACAAAAAGGCACTACAAAATTCTCAGGTGCGTACACCTTGTCAAAATCCTTGATTATGCGCTTGGTAACCTGTTCAGGTGCGTTCTCTTTAGCTGTTATGGACTTTACAGTACCATCTTCATTGTATGAAATATCATAAAGCGAGGGAACATATACGCCCTCTATCTGCGCTGCACGGCGGAGGAACTCGCTCTTTGTAGCATTTTCCTTCTTGCACTGCTCCATAAGGCGCATTACCTCAAGGTTCATCTCCTCGCCCTCGCCAATGAAGAAAAGGTCGAAGAAATCCGCAAGAGGCTCCGCATTACATACGCAAGGACCGCCACCACATACGATGGGAGTAAGCTCTGATCTTTCAGATGCAAGAACAGGAAGTCCCGCAAGGTCAAGCATG
>JAFSHE010000020.1 GCA_017440445.1 Oscillospiraceae bacterium
CTGGAAGGCTCTGACGACTGGTATGATTTCTTTACATACGCAGAGGTGGTGCAGGACATCAGCGACCAGAACCTGAAGTTCATGAACGACCTGATGGACGCCATCGACAAGTGCGAGTATCTTATCGAAACGATAACAAGCGATATAGCGCAGCTGAACACCGACAAGGACGACCTTAAGGACAAGCAGACCGAGCTTGAAACCGAGCTTGCCGACCTTGAGACGAAAAAGGCAGAGGTACAGGCTATCTCGGATGAGAAGTACAACGATCTTTACAATCTTTCAGCGGTAAACGAGTCGCTGGCATGGCAGGTATCCTCCCTCAAGAGCGAGATAAAGGCGACCAATAAGGACATCGAAGAAGCAAACGAGATGGTGGAGGAGCTTATCCGTCAGTGGCAGCTGGAGCTTTCCGGCGGTCCCGTGTACAGCTCAGACGGATTCCGCTGGCCTCTCGATACAAGATTTGACCGCATCACCACCTACTTCGGCTACGACGCATGGCGCGGCGGCAACCACTACGGTATAGATATCGCAGAGGGCGGCATCGGCGGTGCCAATATCTACGCAGCGCAGAGCGGCACGGTAATCACCGCATATAACAACAGCGGCTGGAACGGCGGCTACGGAAACTATGTTGTAATCGACCACGGCGGCGGACTTTCCACGCTGTATGCACACTGTGTTTCCACCACGGTGGTTTCGGGACAGAAGGTTAACAAGGGCGATGTTATCGGCTATGTTGGCACAACAGGCTGGTCTACGGGCAATCATCTCCACTTTGAGACCCGTGTGAACGGCGTTGCACAGAACCCCTTCAACTACACATACGAATACGTATAATATCATTGCCGCCTTTCCGTCAGCAGGAAAGGCGGCAGTTTAATTAGGAATGAGTAATTAGGAGTGAGAAAATTAGCTATCCCGAAGATCAGGATGATTAAAAACGGCTGTGCCGTAACGCATCGTAAAATCGTTATGCGACTGCCTATAAAGCCTGGCAGAAATTGAAATCTGCGCCCGTAAGGGCGCACCAAAATTCCTAATTCCTCACTCCTCATTCCTAATTATATTGAATTTTCCCGCAGAATATGTTACAATATCATCATACGTTATCATGCGAAAGGAGCAAGCTATGTTCGGTCTGTTTAAAAAGAAGAACGCAGTAAAATCCGAGATGGAAAAGCGTGCCGAGGCACTTCCAAGAACCAAAAAAGTACAGTTCGAACCGATGAAGATATCCGAGGCGGAGCAGCTTGTGGATAACGACCTCCGTGCTGTGCTGGAGTTCGTTCCCGTAAACTACTACGCAACCAAGAACTGCTATCTTCTCTGCACGTTCTTCTATGAGGAGGACTACTCCGAGGTGCTTATGCGCTTTGAGTACCGTGTGGATGACCTTCCCCGCGGAAAAAGCAAGCTGTATGAGATAGACAAGGTGCTTATGCGGGATATACTTCGCAAATTCGGCGTTAATATCAATATTCGGGAGTAACAGATGAAAAAAAGAAATATACTTGACTGCCCCATAGACTTTGACAGGGGCGATTTCCTGCACCTTGTGTCCCTGTCGGCGGGATATGCCATATCCTGTCAGAATGCCATGGGCGAGCTTGTCATCCGTGACAACGGCTGGAATGTGGACATAAAGGGCGGAAAGATCAGATTTGGCGAAAACGAGTTTAGATCGGGGGTTCTCGGCTCTGAGTCGGAAAGCTCCGACACATGGCTGTGGGCCTGGGAGAACACCGAGGGCGGTCTCCCTGAGATAGCCGCCGCACCCTCACGCAGGGCGAAGAAAGCCCTTTCGGAGTGTCCCGAGTTTCAGACAGGAAAATTCATGCTGGACGAGCTGCACACAGGGCATAATCTCGCAATGGTAAGCTGCGCCGTTTCAGAGAAGGACATCTGCTACTACCGCTGTCCCTACACAGGGGGAGCGGCATTCGTGACGGTGGAGGGACTTCCCGCAGAGGTATTCGCTCCGCTTTCCGCTGAGGCTCTGCTGCGCCGCATAATGGAGATAGTAAGCACCTACTACTGCGACCACAGGCTGCTCGCCGCAGGAACTCTGTACATGAACGGAAACGACTTCACCGCCGAGGGGAATGCCATTACGGCTGAAATAGACGGCAGAACGCTTTGCTTCACCTTTGAGCCTGTCGAGGGACTATCTCGCTTAATAGACATCAGAACTGTTTAACTGTTTAATATGCTAGTATACCGCATGGCATTATGCATAACTAACTCTCCCCGATTGTAATTAATCGGGGAGTTTTTTTGTAACTTTTTACAAAACGTTATCAAAACTTTGTTTATTTCTTGACAAGTGTCGTTTTTTTCGCTATAATATTGTTAATATATAGAATAAGTACCTGCATTGTTGGTAGATTTTATATATTGTTTACAAATCAAGCTTATTTTTCAGCATCACAATAAAATAAAGATGAGGTAGATGAACATGGTTATTGTAAATTCCGACAAATGTATAGGCTGTAATGCCTGCATCCGCTCATGTCCTGTACCCAATGCCAACAGATACGACGGAAATGTTGTTCACATCAACAATGACGAATGTATCCAGTGCGGCGAATGCATCAAGGGCTGTACACACGGCGCAAGAGACTACGAGGATGATATCGAGCTGTTCCTGAAGGAGATAAAGCGCGGAAACGTTTCGCTTATCGTTGCTCCCGCTATCAAGACAGCTATGGACGGTACATGGCGTCATGTTCTCCAGTGGCTTAAGGAAAGCGGCGTCAGAGAGGTATATGACGTATCCTTCGGTGCAGATATCTGTACATATCTCCACATCCAGTACATGACAAAGCACCCTAACGCAAAGATCATCTCCCAGCCCTGTGCGGCTATCATCAACTACGCAGAAAAGCACAGGAACGAGCTATTCCCCAGCCTCTCCCCTATCCAGAGTCCTATGCTGTGCAGCGCAATCTATGTAAGAAAATACCTCGGAAACACCGATACCCTTGTGGGACTTTCTCCCTGTATCGCAAAGGGCGACGAATTCAGAAACACAGGCGTTATCAAGTACAACGTTACCTTCCGCAAGCTGGCTGAGTACATCAAGAAGCATAATATACACCTTAAGACAGGTCACAGTGAGTTTGAATTCTCCGATGCACGTGGCTTTGACGGTGCATTCTATCCCATCCCCGGTGGTCTTAAGGAGTGTCTGAGAGAGTACAACGCAGACCTTAACGTTACCACCTCCGAGGGTGTTCAGAAGATATACGAGGATCTCGATATCTACCTTGAAACAAGCAAGGATAAGCTGCCCTCCGTATACGATGTACTCTCCTGTGAGTTCGGATGTAACTCGGGTGTAGGTGCGAGAGAGGACTTCAACACCTTCAATGCGTATGACGTAATGATGAACGCAAAGAAGTGGGCATTCAAGCAGAGTGCTATCAAGCGTTTCCACCGTAATACATTCCGTAAGCTGGATATCAACGACTTCCTGCGTGACTACGAAAACAGAAGCGTAAGCACAAAGCCCACAGAGGCTCAGGTTCAGGAGGTATTTGCTCAGATGGGCAAGACCACAAAGGTAGATCAGGAGTTCAACTGCCACGCATGCGGATACAAGACCTGCCGCCACATGGCACTGTCCATCCTTGCAGGCAACAACACACCTCTCAACTGTATCCAGTACGAGAAGGCTCACCTGAAGGAGCTTCAGATGAGGACCGAGCAGGAGCATACCGAGCTTTCACAGGCTGTTATGGAGATAAAGGACGCACTCGCTGCGCTGCAAGATAAGGTAATGCCTATCGCCGAGAACTCCGAGGAGCATCTCACAAAGAACGGCGAGGTAATGAACGAGATGAACTCGCTTAACGACCAGATAAGCGGCATCGTTCAGGGAATTACCGAGATCGGCGACTCTATCTTCAACATCTCACGCAACATTGAGGACTACGAGAGAATGCTCAAGAGCATCCGTGATATCGCAGAACAGACAAACATCCTTGCTATCAACGCTTCCATTGAGGCGGCAAGAGTAGGCGCTGCGGGCAAGGGCTTTGCAGTAGTAGCAAACGAGGTACGTTCTCTTGCGGTGAAGTCAAACAACACCGTTGTCAAGGCTGAGGAGAACACAGAGAATATCATGGCATGCATCAAGCAGATAAACGGCATCACAAAGAAGATGACCGAAAAGGTGGACGATACTCAGCACAGCGCAGACATCACCAAGAAGGCTATGGGCAAGATCCGTGAAGGCTCTGAGGCTATCAGCGGAAACGTTCAGGAGATCTCCGCTATCGTAGAGGAGCTGAACTCCATGGTTGCCACCATGACCGAGTAAAGCATATTTCCACAAACCATATAAAAAGGGCGGCCTTTCAGGTCGCCCTTACTTTTTCATGCTACTAACCATATTCCGATTTAAAAGTATTCACAACTGCCATAGGGCGACCGCAGGTCGCCCC
>JAFSHE010000177.1 GCA_017440445.1 Oscillospiraceae bacterium
GAGCATTCCCGACAGCCTTACCCGCATGATAGTGTATTATCGCTGTGTGAGCTTGTTCGGATGGCGCAGGGTCGCTTATGAGGTCGGGGGAAATAATACAGAGGAGAGTGTAAGACAAATATATTCAAGATTTATGAGAAATCTCTAATTTGTCACAAATGTCACAACCGCCTGTGGTATAATGGTAGCATGAGATAATATATACAGCCCCGAAAACACCAATCGGGGCTATTGCTGTTCATAAAACGAACGTAGGTGGTGAAGTGGCGAATGAACACAACTTAATTCCGGTTCGAAGCGAGAACGAAGCGAGAGAAAAAGGCAGAAAAGGCGGCATTGCATCGGGTGAAGCACGTCGCAGAAAAAAGAACCTCAAATCAACAATGAAAGCTATTCTGTCGTTGGAGGTATCTGACGCTGATACATGGAACATGCTTTCTTCTATGGGTATCGACCCAAGCGATATAGATAACCAGACAGCTATGGCTGCAGCATTGTTCAGAAGAGCGACCCTTCTGGGAGATGTCTCTGCGTTCAAGGAGATACGCAATCTGATTGGAGAGGATAATGATACCGAGCGTCTGAAGTTGCAGAAAAAGCAGCTGCAGCTTCAGGAGAAAAAGCTTAACGGCGATACCGACGATAGCATCCCCGATGACGGTTTCCTCGAAGCTCTGAGCGGCTCTGCGTCCGCAGATTGGAGCGGTGATGAAGAATAAAGCTATATTCCGATTTAAGCCGTTCTCCCGAAAGCAGCGGCAGACCCTTAACTGGTGGTGTGACACGTCTCCTGTAAAAAAGGCCAACGGCATTATTGCAGATGGTGCGATACGTTCAGGAAAGACCATCTCAATGTCCCTGTCGTTCTCGCTGTGGGCTATGGAGCGCTTCAATGGCGAGAATTTCGCAATGTGCGGCAAGACTATCAGCTCCTTCCGACGGAATGTGTGGCGCTGGCAGAAGCTTATGCTGCGCTCCCGCGGGTATTCCGTCAAGGAGCATCGTACCGAAAATCTCATCATCATAAGCCACGGCGGTATCGAGAACTATTTCTACATCTTCGGCGGAAAGGACGAGGGTTCGCAGGACCTTATTCAGGGTATCACGCTCGCAGGCGTGTTCTTTGACGAGGTCGCACTGATGCCTGAGAGCTTTGTCAACCAGGCGACTGCCCGATGCTCTGTCGAGGGGTCAAAGTTCTGGTTCAACTGCAATCCTGCAAATCCGCAGCACTGGTTTAAGCGGGAATGGATAGATAAGCGTGAGGAAAAAGGCCTGCTGTACCTGCACTTCACGATGGACGATAATCTGTCGCTGTCGGAGGTCATCAAGCAGCGCTATCGTGCGCAGTTTAAGGGTGTGTTCTTCAAGCGGTACATTCTTGGCTTGTGGGTAGCGGCAGAGGGCGTTATCTATCCCGATTTTGCCAACAATGCAGAGCCGTTCCTGCTTGATGCTCCGCCCGATGATATCATCCTCGGCGTATGCGGTCTTGACTTCGGAGGAAACGGGTCCGCTCATGCGGCGGCGCTGGTAGGCATTACAAGAGGCTACAAGAGCATCGTAGTGCTGGAGGAATACTACCGCAAGGAGATAATTGACCCTGAAACCCTGATAGATGATGTGTGCGCATTTGTACAGCGTTGTAAGAGCCGTTACAAGGTCACTGACATCTACTGCGACAATGCAGAAACCACGCTTGTAAAGGGCATCAGGACGGCTGTAAGCCGCAGGAAAATCCCCATCGGCGTACACAACGCCCGAAAGGGTGAGATAATAGACCGCATCCGCTTTTGTTCCATCATGATGGCGCAGGGGCGGTTCTTCGTTATGAGGCACTGCAAGCATACGATAGATGCGCTCTCCTCCTGCGTATGGGACAGCAAAAGCGTTACAAAGGACAAAAGGCTTGACGATGGCAGCTATAACATAGACAGCCTTGATGCGCTTGAATATGCGCTTGAGCCGTATATGTCGGATTTGATAGAGGTGAGAAGATAATGGATATAAACAGCATAGCTAATGCGTTCGGGATAGAAATAGTTGCAGATGTCAGCGCATTTTGTTCCGATAAGATAACCGCATGGCGCAGAGTATACGAGAATATTCCACCATGGCAGACAACCAAAAAGGGCGGACTTTTCTCGCAGAATGGCGAAAGACAACTATTACGCCTGAACATGGCTAAGACCCTGTGTGACAGTTTTTCGGGTATGACGTTCGCAGAGCAGTGCGACATCACTGTTGATAGTGCAGAGTATCAGAAACTTGTTGCGGACACGCTCGAAGCAAACAGCTTCTGGGACAGGCTTCCTGACCTGCTGTCGGGTGTATATGCTCTTGGCGGCGGTGTGCTGAAGGCGTTTCTTGATGACGGAAATGTGCGCATCGACTATATCCCTGCTGATAGATTTATCCCCGTGAAATGGGACGGCAGGCGCATCACAGAAGCGGTGTTCGTTTCAGTGACCTCTAAAGGCAAGGATGTATATACTCTGCTCGAATACCAGCGCCCGGGCAAAGCTCGTTTCAGGCTGTACAAGTCAGCTTCTGATAAGGAGCTTGGGAAAGAAGTGCCGCTGTCGGAACTGTACCCAAAGCTACCCGAAACTGTCAGCTACAAAACAGATATCCCGATGTTCGCGTATATACGGCCTGCCGTCAGCAATAATACGCAATACTGTACTCCGCTTGGTATGAGCGTTTTTGCGGACTGTCTTGACACACTGAAAAGTCTTGATACGGTGTTCGATAGCTTCGTTCGGGAATTCGTGCTTGGTAAGAAGCGCATTATCGTTCCTGATGGTTGCATACGCACTGTTATCGATCCTGATACAGGCGAGCCGCAGAGGTATTTTGATGCGAGCGACGAAGCTTTTGTGGCGCTGAAAGCAGATGACAGGGAAAATCTTAAGATAACTGACAACACCGCCGAGCTTCGTGTGGAAGAACATATTTCTGCTATCAATGCGCTGCTGAATATCCTGTGTATGCAGACAGGATTGTCTGCGGGTACATTCAGCTTTGATATGCAGCAGGGAATGAAAACTGCAACAGAGATAATATCACAGGAGAGTAAATCCGCACGGACCATCCGCACCAACAAGAATCTGCTTACTGAGGCTATCGAAGATATTGTCCATGCTGTGATATTCCTCGGCGCTGAAAACACCGCTGATTACAACGTCGCTGTCGGCTGGAAAGATAACATTGTTGAGGATATCAACTCCGTTGCCGATCGCACGATAAAGTTGTATAGCGCAGGTCTGATATCACGTCAGAAAGCTATCATGGACATCTACGGCATGGATGAGGCGGGCGCACTTGCCATGATAGAGCAGATAAACAAGGAAAGCGATGTCAGCGGCGGTGGACTTGATATGTTCGGAAAATCCGCAGAATAAAGCAAGTTAGGGGGTGAGCCTATGACCGCACTTGAGGCACTGAACTTGGCTGCGCCACTCGCAGATACATACACGGAGGTAGAGCAGCGGCTGCTCGTGAAGATAGCACGGCAGCTCACCCTTAACGATACACACGACCTCAACGAAGTCAGCAAGTGGCAGATAAAGCA
>JAFSHE010000178.1 GCA_017440445.1 Oscillospiraceae bacterium
ACGATAGCGTTGCAGCTGTCATACTCGCCTGTAAGCAGAGTTGTCAGCTTCTGAGCCTCAAGCTCTGTCTTAACGCTCTCGGCAAGCTCACGCACCTCGTCCACCATAGAGTCGTCCTCAGACTCCTCCGCAAGCTCTATCATTGTAAGAACATCCTCGTGGTTTGTCTGCAGCTTTGTAAAGCCCTCTATCGTTGCCTTATAGTTGCCTATCTGCTGCTGGATTGCCTGTGCCTTTTCGGGGTCCTCCCAGAAGGTAGGCTCTGTGGATTTCATCTCAAGCTCATCAAGCTTTATCTTTACGCTCTCAAGATTAAGTGCGCTCTTAAGCTCCTCTATCTGAGGTGCAAGCGCTTCCATTTCAAGTCTTATTTCATCATACTGTATCATATATTAGCTCCTGTTTTTTACGGGATAAAGCAATAACTGCTATTGCTGTTCCCTTATTTTTATTAATAATTATCCATTATCCTTATAAGTATATCACATTTTAATATATTTTGCAATACCTGACATTTTATTTTTTGGCAGTTTACTGTATTTTATCGATACCCACTTGCAATTCTGCCGGGAGTATGCTATAATATCAAACTGATAGTGACAATCAAAATCATTTTCGGAAAGGGTGAGTGCTACGGACCGCAACTCTTACAATACAAAGCAGCGGGATGAGATAGTGGATTTCTTCTCACGGCACAGGGACGGCTGCTTCACTGCCAAGGAGCTTATCCGCAGCGGAGAGATATCAGTCGGAGAGGCTACTGTCTACCGCACGCTGTCGAAGCTAGCAAATCAGGGAGTGCTGAAGCGATACACAGGCGATGGGGCGGGAGCATCCTATCAGCTTAGCGGCAGCGAGGAGTGCGACTCGCACTTTCATCTTAAATGTGAGCGCTGTCAGAAGCTGATCCACATGGACTGCGGCTTTATGGCAGACATGAAAAAGCATATAGAAAGCAGCCACGCATTTACCGTTGATATCGGAAAGACCGTGATATACGGACTTTGCGCAGACTGCGAAAATATCGGACAAAAAGAGGATACAAAATGAAAAAGATAATCGCCGCTTGTGCGGCTTCAATGCTTGCTGTTACAATGTGCGGATGCTCTGCGTCCACTGACAGCGGCTCAGACGGAAAGCTGTCTGTAATAACCACCATCTACCCTGCATACGACCTTGCAAGGCAGGTATTCGGTGACACCGCAGAGGTCACTCTGCTGTTAAAGCCGGGTTCAGAGAGCCACACCTACGACCCATCCGCAAAGGACGTGGTGAAGATAAGCTCCTGCGACCTTTTCATCTACAACGGCGGCGAGTCCGACCAGTGGGTGGACAGCATCCTTGACGGCACAGGCGACATCAATACACTGCGCATGATGGATGTGGTGGAGCTTCACGAGGAGGAGCTTTCCGAGGGCATGCAGCACGAGCATGATGACCACGACGACCACGATCATGAAACAGAGGAATATGACGAGCATATATGGACTTCCCCAAAAAATGCGGCTGCGATAGCAGAGGCGATAGAAACCACTGCCTGCGGTATCGCTCCCGAGAATACGGAGCTGTACAACTCAAACGCCGATGCATATACTGCTCAGATAAACAGTCTTGACCAGCGCTTTGAGCAGCTTCTTGAAAACGAGCAGCGCTACTTCGTTTTCGGTGACCGTTTCCCGCTGCTGTATTTCTTTGAGGAATACGACCTCAACTACTACGGCGCATTCCCCGGCTGCGGCAGCGAGGTGGAGCCTTCCGCACAGACCATCTCATTCCTGCTGGACAAGCTTGAAAGCAACGAGGTCATCAAGACCGTTTTCTACATTGAGCTTTCCAACCACAAGATAGCTGATACCCTCGCAGAGGACACAGGGCTTCCCACAGCGCAATTCCACACCTGCCACAACATATCTGCGGATGATTTCGCAGCGGGCGAAACATACGTTTCACTGATGGAGAAAAACTACGAAACACTGAAAACAGCACTCGGAAAATAAAGGACGCAATATGGCACTTATTAAAACAACAGACCTTACCCTGTCATACGAAAACATGACAGTCATCGACAACATGAGCTTTGAAGTAAATCAGGGCGACTATCTGTGCATCGTAGGCGAAAACGGCAGTGGCAAAAGCACGCTTATGAAGTCGCTGTTGTCGCTGAAAAAGCCTGTGGGCGGCTCTATCACCTTCGGTGACGGACTGAAACGCACCGAGATAGGCTATCTCCCGCAGCAGACAGGCGCACAGAAGGACTTCCCCGCAAGCGTGGGAGAGGTAGTGGTCTCGGGCTGTCTTAACTCCCGTGGACTGCACCCTTTCTACTCCGCAAAGGAGCGTGCGCTTGCCATGGAAAACATGATGAAGCTTGGTATATGGGATTTCCGCAAACGCAGCTACCGTGAGCTTTCGGGCGGTCAGCAGCAGAGGGTGCTTCTCGCTCGTGCGCTGTGCGCAACAAAGAAGCTGCTTCTTCTGGACGAGCCTGTTTCGGGTCTTGACCCCATGGTAACAGCAGGACTTTACAACATAATCTCGGGCATCAACAAAAGCGGTGTTACGGTCATCATGGTAACTCACGATATCTCCGCCGCCATGCAGTATGCAAGCCACATACTGTGTCTGCGCTCGGGCAGCTGGTTTTTCGGCACAAAAAAAGAATTTACGGAGAGCGACGCCTCCGCATTCCTCAGGGGAGGTGCGGACAATGCTTGAGATGTTCTATGAAATGCTCTCCACTCCCCTGCTGCTTCGTGCGCTTATCGTGGGAATACTTGTTTCGCTGTGCGCTGCACTGCTGGGAGTTACACTGGTGCTTAAGCGCTACTCCATGATAGGTGACGGTCTTTCTCATGTGGGCTTCGGCGCACTGGCTGTCGCTACCGTTATGAATCTCGCACCTATGGCGGTGGCTCTGCCCGTTGTTATACTCGCAGCATTTGCCCTGCTGAGGCTTTCAGGCAGCGGTAAGATAAAGGGCGACTCCGCTATTGCGCTTATCTCCACAAGTGCGCTTGCGATAGGTGTTATGGCAGTATCCATGTCCTCGGGAATGAATGTTGATATCAACAGCTACCTTTTCGGAAGTATCGTTTCCGTCAGCAGCGAGGATGTACTTATCAGCGTGATACTCGCGGCAGCGGTCATCGGGATGTTTATTTTCTTCTACACGAAGATATTCGCCATCACTTTTGACGAAAGCTTCGCAAGGGCAACTGGAACCAATGCGGGAGCATACAACATGCTGATAGCACTGCTGACAGCCGTTACTATCGTTATCGGCATGCGCCTGATGGGAAGTATGCTGATATCCAGCCTTATCATTTTCCCCGCACTTTGCTCCATGAGAGTATTCAAGAGCTTCCGCACAGTGACGATTTGCTCTGCTGTTATCTCGGTGGTCACTTTCATCGCAGGACTGGCTCTCTCCTACGCATGGGGAACTCCCTGCGGCGCAAGCATCGTCTGCGTGAACATCGTGGTATTTGCGCTGTTCTTCGCCGTTGGAGCGGTAATGCAGAGAAACAGAAAGGGATGAAACGGTGAGCAGCTTACAAACCGAAAGACTTATCCTGCGGCCGTTCAAGGAAACAGACGCACCTGCTATGTACCAAAACTGGACATACGACGAGCGTGTGGCAAGATACTGCTGCTGGTATTCCCGTAAAAGTATAGAAAAATAAAAAACGGCGGTCATTTCTGACCGCCGCATTTTATTCCGTATATCAGAGAGACTTGATGATCTCGCCCATCATACCGGGAGCTGCTGCGATAGCATTAGACTCGTCAGTATCGATGTGCATAGCGTCAGCGAACTTGTCGCTTACTCTTACAACTACATCACCGAGGATAGCTGTTCTGCCGTTTGTGGTGCACTTTACCCAAACAACATCCTTGTTCTGGATGCCGAGCTTCTCAGCAGTCTCAGGGATCATGTGGATGTGGCGCTGTGCTACGATAACGCCCTCCTTGATCTCAACCTCGCCTTCGGGGCCGCGCAGAATGCAGCCGGGTGTGCCTGCAACATCGCCGCTCTCGCGAACTGCGATACCAAGGCCGATGGAACGAGCGTCTGTTGCAGAAAGCTCAACCTGATCAGCGGGGCGAACAGGGCCGAGGATGCTTACGTTAGCAAGC
>JAFSHE010000179.1 GCA_017440445.1 Oscillospiraceae bacterium
AACACGAAAATAATGTATAATCTTAAACGATTGATTTTTTTAGGGAGCGTGTAAATAATGGAAGAAAAAAATACCAAGACAAGTCAGGGCGGCTTTTCGTCCAAGATAGGCTTTGTGCTTGCTGCGGCTGGCTCTGCGGTGGGTCTGGGCAATATCTGGAGATTTCCCTACCTTGCTGCACAGTACGGCGGCGGAATATTCCTGCTGGTGTACCTTATTCTGACAGTGACATTCGGATTTTCGCTGATGGTTACCGAGATAGCCATCGGAAGAAAGACAGGCAAGAGCGTTATCGGCGCTTATTCAGACCTGTCCAGGAAGTTCGCTCCGCTCGGATGGATAGCGGCTTCCGTTCCGATACTTATATTCCCGTATTACTGTGTTATCGGCGGCTGGGTGCTTAAGTACCTCACCGTTTTCATAACGGGAGCAGGCAGTCAGGCTGCGGAGAGTACATACTTCGGCGAGTTCATCGGACACTGGGGACAGCCCACATTGTTCCTTGCGATATATATAGGACTTACAGCGGTAGTAGTAATGCTCGGTGTTGAAAAGGGAATTGAAAAGTTCAGCAAGTTCCTTATGCCTGTGCTTATCCTTATTACTATCGTGGTTGCGGTGTACTCCTGTACTCTTGACGGCGCGCTGGACGGACTTCTGTACTACATCACACCCAACTTTGAGAATTTCTCTCTCAAAACAGTTATTGCGGCTATGGGACAGCTTTTCTACTCCATGTCGCTTGCTATGGGTATCATGGTAACTTACGGCTCCTACATGCGTAAGGAGGACAGCATCGAAGGCTCTGCCCGTCATATCGAGATATTCGATACAGGCGTTGCTTTCCTTGCGGGAATGATGATAATCCCCGCTGTGTTTGCTTTCTCGGGAGGAGATAAGTCTGCTCTCGGTCAGGGTCCCAGCCTGATGTTCGTAACGCTTCCCAAGGTGTTTGAGACCATGCCTGGAGGAAATATAATCGGAATAGTGTTCTTTGTGCTGGTAGCTCTTGCAGCGCTGACCTCCTCAATCTCACTGATGGAAACGATAGTATCAATCGTGTGTGAAAAGACTAAGCTCAAGAGGGTTCCTGTGTGCCTTATCGTACTCGGCGTTTCCTTTGCGATAGGAATGCTCTCCGTTCTCGGATACAGCACATGGTCCGAGGTAACTATTTTCGGCAAGCAGTTCCTTGATTTCTTTGACTTTATCAGTAACAGCGTCATCATGCCTATCGTTGCGCTGCTTACATGTATCCTTATCGGATATGTTGTAAAGACAAAGGTCGTTGAGGATGAGATAGAAACAAACGCTACCTTCAAGTCCAAAAAGCTGTACAGAGTGATGATAAAGTTCATCTGTCCGGTATTTATGCTTGCTATCTTTATCTCCTCAATAATAGGATATGTTTAATAACTGAATACAGACCGCCGTGTGAGATGCACGGCGGTTTTTTTGTGTCCGCACCCGACATTTTGAAAAAAATATCAAACATAATGTAAAATATACTTGACAAGACGGAAAATATGTGCTACAATACTCTCAGAGGTGATGGAATGGCTAAAAATCTCAGGATGAAGGCTGCACGTGCGGCGGCGGATATCTCGCAGGACGAGCTTGCGAAGAAGATAGGCGTTACCCGTCAGACGATAAGTGCGGTGGAAAACGGGGACTACAATCCCACGATAAATCTTTGCATATCGATATGTAAGGCACTCGGAAAGACGCTTGACGAGCTTTTCTGGACGGAATGACTTTGGAGGTATGGATATGAGCTTAAAGAGCTTTGACAAATTCTGCGAAAATATAATAATGGGCGAGCCTGCGAAATATGAAAAGGATGTCTTTGACGAGCGACAGAATCAGCTTCGTGGCAAGCTGATGTGCGAGGCGTTTCAGCTGTATGCGGCGCTCAGCTTTCTGGCGTTGATAATCTACGAGGCGGGCTATCAGTACTGCGAGGGCGTAATAGCCATACTGGCTCTTTGCGGGGCAGTGAGCTACCTCTGGTGGGTGCTGAGAGGTCTGCATTTCGGCTGCCTGATCGGTATGAAGTTCACACAGACAGCGAATAGTGCGGGAATGCTGATAGGACAGATGGTGCTGTTCGGGTTTATCGAGTTCAGGAACTTCAGCAAGGACGGACAGGCAGGGGAGAGCTTTTTCGCAAACAACGGACAGCTGACAGAGCATTTCGTGCTGGTTATTGCTATGGCAATAATGCTGATAGCATCTGTGACAGTGCTTGTTGCGGTAAGCCGCCATAAGAGGGCTGAAAAGTCTGTAAAGGAGGAAGATGTATGAGCTTAAAGAGCTTTGATAAATTCTGCGAAAACATGATAATGGGCGAACCGGGCTCGCAGAAAGAGGTATTTGACGAGCGTCAGAATCAGGTGCGCCAGAACCTCACGATAGAGGCACTGGTTATATGCATCGGGCTTTCGTTCCTGCTTGTGGGTCTTAATGAAACGCTGCTTGTGTGGTGCGAGGGCTGCTTTCCGCTGAACGTGCTTGCAGCGGCTGCAAGCTACCTGTGGTGGGTGATACGCTGCGCAGTAAAGGACTGCCTGTTCGGAGTAAAAGGCTATGGAACGATAGCTACGGCGTTTGTTGTTGCGCTGGATTGTATGTATCTGTTTATGATATTCGTTCCTGACAGCGACGAGCCGTTTATCATCAATAACGGGCTTGTTACTAACAGGTTCGTGGTACTGATATCGGCATTTATCCTGTTTGCCTCGTTTATTGTTGTGCTGGTACTCAACAGCCGCAGAAAAAAGCAGCAGGCTCAGCAGGAGAACAGCGACAGATAATACTTTTTGTTGATAATAAACATATCCCGTTTTCTGCGTTGTCGGAAAACGGGATATTTTTTGTTAAAAATCTACAAAAAGGATTGACTTAGACGCTTAATTGTGGTAAGATATATAATGTATATCAATATTCAAAAATGGACAGGTGTTTAATGAGCAAAGGAAAGATAATCGTACTTGAAGGACTGGACGGCTGCGGCAAATCCACGCAGCTTCAGCTTCTTGCGGACAGGCTTGCGGCAGAGGGGACGACCTCCCGCCTTATAAGCTTCCCTAATTATGACAGCCCCAGCGGAAAGATAGTTTCAGGCTACCTTGCGGGGGATATTCCCTGTGAGGGAGAGGTCGGTGCGTATGCTGCAAGCAGCTTTTATGCCATCGACCGATACATCAGCTATTCCACCGACTGGAAACGAGACCACGACAACGGCTCGGTGATAGTATCGGGACGGTACACTACCTCAAATGCAATATACCAGATGACAAAGCTTAAAGCGGAGGAGCGTGAGGCCTACCTCAGCTGGCTCTGGGATTACGAGTATAACAAGCTTGGGCTTCCGAGACCCGATGCGGTGCTGTTTCTCGATATGCCGATAGAGGTATCTCAGCGGCTGCTTTCCTCACGCTATAACGGCGACGAGGATAAAAAGGACATCCATGAGCGCAATATCGCCTTTATGAGGAGCTGCCGTGACAGTGCGATGTTTACAGCGGAGCGCTGCGGCTGGAGCATGATATCCTGCTCGGACGGCGAGGCGCCCTTGTCGATAGAGGCTATCCATAATGAGATAATGAGCAGAGTAAAAGCAATCTTAGACATTTAATTCATAGAAAAAGAGATTTTCGGAGGAAGAAAAAATGATATATGTATTTTTAGCAGACGGCTTTGAGGAGATAGAGGCACTCGCACCTGTGGATATACTCCGCAGGGCAGAGAAGGACGTGGTCACTGTCGGAATAGGCAGCGATACCATCCGTGCGGCTCATGGGGTGACGATGCTGTGTGACATCGCAGACATGCAGATGCAGCTTGACGAGCGCCTTGAGATGATTGTACTCCCAGGCGGAATGCCGGGTACTCTTAACCTTGAGAAGTCGCCGTCCGTGCAGGCTGCGATAGATTACTGCATGCAGAACAACATCCCTGTTGCGGCTATATGAGCAGCGCCCTCCATCCTCGGAAAGAAGGGTCTACTAAACGGAA
>JAFSHE010000180.1 GCA_017440445.1 Oscillospiraceae bacterium
CACCCTTGAACAGCAGCTTAAGGATTATCGGGGAAGTTATAGAGGAAACTATGATAAGCAGTATCACCGCCGTAAACTGCTGCGGCAGGAAAAGTCCCACGGCAAGACCCTTCTGAGCCACGATAAGTGCGACCTCGCCTCTTGTCATCATTCCCACGCCCACCTTGAGGGAGTCCTTCATGCTGAACCTGAATACCTTCGCCATAAGTCCGCAGCCGATTATCTTTGTCAGCAGCGCCACCGCAACGAACGCCAGCGAGAACCACCGCAGATCCAGCGAGAAGCCGTCAAGCGAGGTCTTTAGTCCGATACTCGCAAAGAACACAGGACCGAAAAGCATGTAGGAGCTTATATCCATCTTACCTGCGATGTACTCTGCGTCACGCAGGTTGCACAGGATTATTCCCGCAACATAAGCGCCTGTGATATCCGCAATTCCGAAGAAGTGGTCTGCACAGTATGCCATCACGAAGCACAGCGCAAGTCCGAATATCGGTATGCGGCGCTGATGGAAGAACTTCTTGTCAAGGTACTTGAACAGGAAGTATATCAGCACGCCTATGCACAGGCTGAACACGATGAACAGCAGCGTCTTTATGATAACATCCACGGGCTTTGCGTCAGCGCTCTTGAAGCCGATAACAAAGGTCAGCACGATGATGCCGATAACATCGTCGATGATGGCGCTGCTCATTATGATAGTGCCGACCTTGCCCTTGAGATGTCCGAGCTCTCTGAGGGTCTGCACCGTGATACTTACCGAGGTGGCGGTCATTATCGTTCCCACGAACACCGCTCTGAAGAACTCCTCCGAGCCTATCGGCGCCCAGCCGTAGAACAGCGAGTACACCGCATATCCGCCGAGCAGCGGCACGAAAACTCCCGCACAGGCGATACAAAGCGCCACGGGGCCTGTCTTGATAAGCTCTTTAAGGTTTGTTTCCAGTCCTGCGGAGAACATCAGCAGCACAACGCCTATCTCCGCCATTCCCGTGATGAATGCGGACTCCTGCACCAGTCCCAGCACGCTTGGACCTATCAGCAGTCCCGCAACTATCTGTCCCGCAACCTGCGGAGCCTTCAGCTTTTTCGCACCGAGTCCCAGCAGCTTTGCAACGATTATGATTATCGCAAGATCCTTGAAAAGGGATATAGTATCCATATTACGCCTCTCATATAATTCAATAATAATACCTTGATAATTATAGCCCTAACCGTCCTATAATTCAAGGATAATTCTTCACAATATTTCGACCGAAGTACGCATTTTTTTTGACAACCGACGGATAATAGCATATATCATCGGGAAATGAGAGTTCCGATACATGACGTGTGTCGGGCGCATCGTAAATCTGCGGGCGAACACTGTTCGCCCCTACGACAGCGGCAGGACAAAATGTATATCGTGGCGGTCTGTACACGGACGAACACTGTTCGCCCCTACATGGCGCATGTTTTCGGGCGCATCGGCGCATCGCTATTTTCGGACAAACGATGTTCACCAATACATTACAAAATAAAATACGCTCAGAAAGAGGTGTTATATGGAATACACAGATATCCACGGCGCACGTGCGCTTCGCTGCGTGGCGGACGGCAGGGTGCTTACCCTCGGGGAGCTTCATGACGGGATGTACTCACGCAGGCTGCTTGGCGACGGCTACGCAGTGATGGCGGCGGGCGGAATGGCTGCGCGGCTTACGGAGCAGCTTCTCTCCCCCGCAGAGGTGGAGATACTTTCCCCCGCTGACGGAGTGGTGACCTCGGCGGAGGAATTCCTCTCCATCCGCACGGGCGACGGGATAGGCGTTACGGTGTATCTCGGAAATACGGGTGCGGAATTCATCCCGCAGGTGGGAGAAAGGCTGCGCTGCGGAGAGCGGCTGTGTACCGTCCCACGAGAGGCGCTTCGCAACAACGGCATAAACGGTGCGGCGGTGGTGCTTTTCAACGATATGGAGCGGGTGACGGAGCTTCACATCTCCACAGGACGTAAAAAGGCGGGCGACCGCACCGCATTCTACCGCCTGCGTGGAATGTAGCGGGCGATCTCCTCACAAAACAAAAAGGGGCGGAAAGATTCCGCCCTTTTTTCAGAACATATTCAGCGTTATGCTTACCGTTTCGGGGAAATTCTCCTCTGCGTACCTGCGCATCTCCTGTCTGCCCACAGAGTGGTCGGAATGGATGTTAAGATGCTCAGGATACTTCCCGTTTTCGTGCATGAATTTCAGGATATCAAGCCCTGTCTTTCCATCTCCCAGATCGTAGTCCAGCGTTACAAAGTCAAAATCCAGCAGCCGCAGCAGCATTACGGCGCTGTCGTAATCCACCGCACAATTGAAGCCCTTGGGCTGCTCTCTCCTGTCATCCACAAACAGTTTCATCCGTATCCCTCCTTTAAGTATATACTATTGTAGCATATCCGCAGCGATATGTCAAAGCCTCTCCGCACAGCCGCACGAAAAATGTCAGCTATTGACAGCCAACTCAGGATGTGTTATACTGAAACGGTAAAATTGGTTTGTTATAGTAAGTTATGAAAGGAAGACAGAAATGGCTTATTGTTCATTCTGCCAGCAGGGCGGAATTCCCGAGGAGCATTATACCCGTAATACATACTGCCCCTTCTGCGGAAAGCTTCTCAAGGAGGCTTATGCCGATACAAGGGCAGCTGCCGCATACGAGGAGGCATACGCAGAGGAGCTGCGTGCCTTAGAGGAGGAAGCGGACAACTATGCCAGCAGCTATTCCTCAGACAGCAGTTACAGCAGTAGTTACAGCGGCGGCAGCAGTTACAGCGGAGGCGGTTACAGCTCGGGCCGCTCAGGACCGACTGTATTAGGTACTATCCTCACCACCCTTGCAGTTGCCGCAATAGCCTATTTTCTGTTCGGTGAGACCGCAGCGGGCGTTGTGGTAGCGATAGGCGCAGTGTATCTTCTGCGTCATGTTATCAAGGTACTTTTTGTATTCGGCGCAGGTGCTTTCTGCTACATGTTTTGCGACGGTCTTGGCATAAACGGCTTTATCGGAGCGATAGTCGGAGTATTACTCGCATGCGCTCTGGTGGAAAAGATAACCCGATTTTTCAATGACTGAGCATCTTTTATCGGACTTTTCACGGACATGACACGGGAGGCGTCATTCTATGAAACACAAGAACA
>JAFSHE010000181.1 GCA_017440445.1 Oscillospiraceae bacterium
GGCGCAGATAGCTGAGGATCTTTGAACGGAGAACTATATTATCGTGGATCTTTGTGTTTCTGAGGTCGAGGTAGCGGTACTTAAGACGCAGATCCTCTCTTGTCTGTGTGGAGGCTGCTATCTCGAAGGGCAGACCGAGCTGGCAGGGACCGAGGATCTCGAGGGAGTCTACCTTTACCTCTACCATACCGGTAGCGAGCTTGGGGTTTATTGTTTCCTCATCTCTCTTGGTGACTGTACCGTTTATACCGATAACGGTCTCCTTTGTCACACCGTCAAGCAGGCTGTCATCGGACAGTACCACCTGAGTTACACCGTAGTGGTCTCTCAGGTCTACGAAGATAACGCCGCCGTGGTCACGGACGGTGTCCACCCAGCCGCAGAGCGTAACGCTCTGACCGATGTGGTCTGTGTTCAGTTCATTACAGGTGTGGGTTCTAAGCATAAATCATTTCTCCTTTTTTATTTTTGTAGCTTGCTTAGTGATCGGAGCGAGGGATTTTTGTCCGTAAAAACAAAAAATGCCCTCCGCCCTCACATGGGACGAAAGACAACTTCCGCGATACCACCCAAATTGACCGCTGTGCGATCCACTCAATTTCATCTTTACGCAATGTAACGTGCGGTTCTACTGACGCATTTCTGCGCTTTCTTCCGCAGGCTCCGGAGTGTTTTTCATGCAGGCGCACTGCTGTCTTACACCGACCGACAGCTCTCTGTAAGTACGTTGACCGCCCTACTCTCTCCATCAATGCCTTTAAACAGAATAAGTATAGCACATTTTTGTTTTGCTGTCAAGGATTTTCAATAAATTTCCGAGGTTTTTTTGTAATTTCCAATGTCTGAAATTCAGAAAGATATGTCGTGTCAGTATGATAAAAACGGATATTTGACATGTATGAAGTAAAAGTGTATAATTATACAGGTGCGGAGTACGACAGTTTATTTCTGCAGATACATACTAAAACGGAGAATACCATGCCTGATATTATTGAGATAACCGATATTACAGCTCCCGAGCTTGATATATACGCAAGGCTTTCTGAGCCGCAGCTGCTGCATTATTATGAGCCGCAGGAGGGGATATTTATTGCGGAAAGTCCCCGTGTGATACAGCTTGCGCTTGATGCAGGCTATCAGCCGATATCTGTTCTCTGCGAGAAAAAGCACACAGACGGGCAGCTTAAAGAAGTGCTTTCCCGCTGCGGAGATATCCCTGTGTATACTGCGGAGTACGATGTGCTTACGGGTATAACAGGCTTTCAGCTTACAAGGGGGGCGCTGTGCGCCATGAGGAGAAGAAAGAATCCCACCGTGGAGGAGGTCTGCCGTAATGCGCACAGGATAGCCGTGCTTGAGGATGTGGTTAATCCTACCAATGTGGGTGCGATAATACGCTCTGCGGCGGCGCTCGGGATGGATGCGTTGCTGCTTACTCCCGCATGCAGCGACCCGCTTTACCGCCGTGCGGCGAGGGTCAGCATGGGCACTGTTTTTCAGATTCCCTGGACATACCTTGACAGCGGCGAGGACTATGTTTCTGTCCTTCGTGAGATGGGCTTCAGCACCGCTGCGATGGCACTTTGTGAGGACTCGGTCAGCATATCCGACCCTGCGCTTCTTGCTGAGGAGCGGCTTGCAGTGATACTCGGCACCGAGGGCGAGGGACTTCGCACTGAAACCATATCAGCCTGTGACTACACAGTGAAGATACCCATGTCCCATGGAGTGGATTCGCTGAATGTGGCGGCGGCAAGCGCAGTGATGTTCTGGCAGCTTGGAATGAGATAAGCAATACAGCCGATGAAACGGACAGTGTTTCATCGGCTTTTTTATCTGTTTCTGAACTGTGATGGCGTCATTCCCTCGTATCTTCCGAATAGCTTAGTGAAGTAGCTGCCCGTGCAGAAGCCTGTTTCCAGTGCGATATCCTCTATGGAGCGGTCAGTGTCCGACAGAAGCTCCTTTGCTGCCTGTATGCGTCGTTTTGCGATGTACTCCATCGGTCTTGCCGAGAGCGCTGTCTGAAACAGCCTGCACAGGTGCTGCTTTGATACTCCCGCCTCGTCGCATAGCTGCTCCATCGTGATGGGGGAGGTGTAGTTTGCATTTATGTAATCTATTGCACGTACTACTGCGGAGTTTGCCGTTCTTTCGTTGCTGTCTGCGGAGATAAGACGGTAGAACTCTATGAGAAAATCGTATAAATAACCTGCCGCACGATGGTTGCCGAAAAGCCTGTCGCCGATAAGCGCCTCGTGCATCTTGCGGAAGCAGTGCTCCAGCATTTTGGTATCGCTGAGCCTGAATACCTGCGGTGAGGTAAGACCAAGCTGCGCAAGAGTTTCCTCGGCGGCGAAGCCCGATGGCACTATCCAGTGGATATCCCACACTTCCTCATTCGGGAAATACTCGTGCGGATATCCCTCGGGAAGATAGAATGCGGTATAGGGCTTTATGATGTACTCTTTGCCGTCAAGTATCAGCGTGCCGCTGCCTTTCGTGCAGTAGAATATCTGAGGGTAGCCGTAGCCCTCTCTGCGTACGGTGTGCGGCTGACATTCGTGAAGTCCCACGCTGAAAAGGTAGATGGGCAGCCTGCTTTCTGAGCGGATGATTGGGAAGTCGTAGAAATGCATATCTCCTCCGAAAAGAATTTTCTGAAAATGTTCATATCGTTATAATATAATAATATCATTTATTGACTTTCCTGTCAATGGGGATTATAATAACATCATACAAAACGGAAACGGAGGTACTCTTTATGACGGAGGATGAAAGACTTGCCGCAGTGCGGCCGCATAAACGGCAGGTCGATTTTCAGAGCCTTGAGTTTTACGGATTTATACATTTTACAGTGAACACCTTTACGGACAGGGAATGGGGCGATGGTACAGAATCTCCCGATGTATTCGACCCTAAGTCACTCTGTGCGGAGCAGTGGGTCACCGCCATGAAGTCAGCGGGCATGCGGGGAGTGATACTAACCTGCAAGCATCATGACGGATTTTGTCTGTGGCACAGCAGATATACACGGCACTCTGTGGAGTATTCACCTTTCCGCAGGGATGTGGTGAAGGAGGTTTCCGAGGCATGCCGAAAGTACGGGATGAAGTTCGGTATATATCTCTCGCCATGGGACAGGAATTGTCCCCTTTACGGACGAGGAAAGGAATATGACGATTACTTCACAGCGCAGCTTACGGAGCTTCTGACAGGCTACGGGGAGATATTCACCGTCTGGTTTGACGGTGCCTGCGGAGAGGGCGCTGACGGAAAAAAACAGTATTATGACTGGGAGCGGTACTACGCAGTGATAAGGGAGCTTCAGCCGAATGCCTGTATAAACGTCTGCGGACCTGATATACGCTGGTGCGGAAACGAGGCAGGTCACACCCGCCCGTCGGAGTGGAGCGTTGTCCCCGCACGCACCCGTGACACCGAAAAGATATCCGAAAACAGTCAGCATGAGGACAGCGAGGAGTTCCGTCTGCGTAAGATATCCGCATGGGATATCGACCTCGGCAGCAGGAGCGTTCTTGCAGACGAGGCAGAGCTTGTCTGGTATCCCGCCGAGGTGAACACCTCTATTCGTCCCGGGTGGTTCTGGCATGAAAGCGAGAACGACAAGGTAAAGTCACTGGATGAGCTTGTAAACATCTATTATAATTCGGTCGGCGGAAATGCTACCTTTCTGCTTAATGTCCCGCCTACCTCCGAGGGACTTATCCATGAGAACGATGTAAAGCGCCTTAAAGAGCTTGGAGAGTACCTTGAACGTGCATTTTTACAGCCGATAACAAATACAGCAGAGCTGTCCGCAGATACTGCGGCTGCGGGCTACTTCGAAGAAAACATGTTGTCCGACAGTTATGATGAATATTACACACCCGAAAAGGGACGGAATACCGCTGTTATTACCGCACACTGGCAGACTGCGGAGAATATAGGTCACATTGTCATAAAGGAGAACATCCGCCTTGGTCAGCGTGTGGAGAGCTTTATTGTGGAAGCGGGAAACGGCGGAGATCTCACCGAGGTATACCGTGGTACGGTGATAGGCTACAAGCGGATAATCCCATTGAAGTCGGTACGTGCTGATACCATAAGGATAACCGTTACAGACTCACGCACAGAGCCTGTGATATCATTTTTAGGAATATATCGGTCAGTTGACTGAAAGGAGAACAGATATGGATATGTCGCTTATTTCAAAGGCAGGAAGTGCAAAAAGCGGAATGGTGTTCCATGAGAACCCTGAGCAGCTTCATATTAACACGCTTCCCGACCGCTGCTATTATGTGCCCTTTGCCGAGAGCGAGGACCCCTTTGCGGACAGGGAGTGTTCAGGACGTTTTGAGCTTCTCAACGGTGAGTGGGGCTTCAGATATTATGACAGCATCATTGACGCTGAGGATGATTTTCAGCTTATCAAGGCCGATAAAACTATCTCTGTGCCGTCAAACTGGCAGCTTCACGGATATGATGTGGCTCAGTATACAAATGTGTGCTATCCCATCACCTACGACCCGCCTTACGTGCCTGATGATATCCCAATGGGCGTTTACAGCAGGGAATACCGATACTCTCCCGATGGAATGAGGAGAATACTTGTATTTGAGGGCGTTGACAGCTGTCTTTATCTCTACATAAACGGAGTGTTTGCGGGATATACACAGGTATCCCACATGACCTCTCAGTTTGATATCACAGACTATCTCAGCGAGGGCGAGAATACCATCACCGCGGCGGTGCTGAAATGGTGTGACGGCACCTATCTTGAGGACCAGGACAAGATACGCCTGTCGGGAATATTCCGTGATGTATATGTTCTCTCCCGACCCGAAAAGCACCTTGAAAGCTATACTGTAAAGACCCGCCTTGATGCAGAGAGAAATTCAGCCGTGCTGGAGCTTACTGCCGAGGGCGCAGACGCTGAAATAGTATTTTCGGATGCAGAGGGTGCAGCTATCTTTTCGGGAGAGGCAAGGGACGGAGAAACTCTTTGTATCTCTGTTGAAAGCCCTGTGCTGTGGTCTGCGGAAACACCCTACCTTTATAGCATGACGATCACCTCCTGCGGAGAGGTCATAGGCGAAAGGGTCGGCTTCCGTGATGTATGCGTGGATAACGGGGTTGTAAAAATCAACGGCAGGGCGGTGAAATTCCGTGGAGTAAACAGACACGACAGCTATCCCGACACGGGCTATTATGCTTCTATCATGCAGATGCGCACAGACCTTGAGCTGATAAAAAAGCATAACATCAACGCTATACGCACATCTCATTATCCCGATTCGCCCGTGTTTTATAAACTGTGTGATGAATACGGCTTTTATGTGATAGACGAGGCAGATATCGAGATGCACGGCTGTGTTGAGGTCTACAATAACTTCAAGTGGGAAAACGGCTATGACGGAATAGCTCTGCTTGCAAGCGATGAGCGCTTCAGAAAGGCTGTCGTTGACCGTGTGAGCATGATGTGGTCACGTGACAGAAACCGTCCCTGCGTCGTATTCTGGTCGCTGGGAAACGAAAGCGGCTACGGAACTAATTTCCGTGCGGCGGCTGAGCTTCTCCACAGCGTTGATGATACAAGACTTGTGCATTATGAAAGCACTCACAAGCTGGACGACACCTCGGACGATGTGCTTGACTTCGTTTCGGAGATGTACACAAAGCCCAGCGATGTGAGGAAATTCCTTGAAAGGACAGACGAAACACGTCCCTTTATCCTGTGTGAGTATTGCCATGCCATGGGCAACGGCCCGGGCGACCTTGAGGACTATCACGAGCTTTTCCATAGTAACGACAGACTGTGTGGCGGCTTTGTGTGGGAGTGGTGCGACCATGCGTGTATCCTCGGTCAGACGGAGGATGGAAAGATCAAATACGGCTACGGCGGAGATTTCGGAGAGCGCCACAACGACGGCAACTTCTGCATGGATGGTCTTGTATATCCCGACAGACGTCCGCATACGGGACTTCTGGAGGTAAAGCAGGTATATCGTCCCGTAAGAATGGAAAAGACTGAGGAAAACGGAGTATTCCTGCTTCGCAGCATGCTGGATTTCGCTGACGCAGGCGAGCTTCTCAGCGGTCGTTATGAGATAACGGATATCAGCGGTGTCCTGCATGAGGGCGAATTTGAGTTCAGCGTATCTCCTCGTGGCTGCACAGAGGTGCGTATTCCCGATGCGGCGAGGGATTTCAGACGCAGCGCATATATCCGCTTCATCTTCACTGCGAAAAATAACACATCATGGTGTGAACAGGGCTACGAGGTCTGCTTTGACCAGCTTCAGATATGTGAAATGTGCGATATCTGCGATACAGCAAACACCTCTGATAAGGCAGAATATACTGACAGTCCGCTTAGTGTGACAATATCTGCAGGCGGTGCGGAGTTCACATTTGATAAGCGTACAGCATGCTTCACATCACTCAGGATCAATGGCAGGGAAGTGCTTACAAAGCCGATGGAATTCAACTTTTTCCGTGCTCCCACCGATAACGATGTAATGCGTGGTGACTGGTACAGGGCGCATCTCAATGATTATGTTACAAAGGTGTATTCCACAAATGTAAGCAGTACAGAATTCGGCGTGGAGATAGATGTAAATCAGTCCTTCGGATGGAGCATCCATCAGCCCTTTGCACGTATGGAGGCAGTGTACACGGTTTCTCATGCGGGAGAGCTTACTGTAAGCTGTAAGATAAACACATCCAACAAGGTTACGCTGTTGCCACGCTTCGGAATACGTCTGTTTGTTCCAAAGAGCTTTGACAGGGTGGAGTATTTCGGCTACGGACCACATGAGAGCTACATCGACAAGCATCGTGCTTCCTACATGGGCAGATTTACAGAGAATATATCGGACATGCATGAGGATTATATCCGTCCGCAGGAGAATTCCTCTCACTATGGCTGTAAGTACATGAGCGTTTCCGATGGAGAAGCAGGTATCATGTTCAGTGCGCAGGATGGATTTTCCTTCAATGCGTCCGAGTACACTCAGGAGGAGCTTGCAGGAAAGCGTCATAATTTCGAGCTGGAAAAGTGTACGGATAATGTTATATGCGCTGACTTCATGATGGCGGGCGTAGGCTCCAATTCCTGCGGTCCCGAGCTTGACGAGAAATACCGCATCCCTCTCCCTGAGGCAAGCGGCAAGCTCACGCTGAAGCTGTTCGGCAGTAAGTAAAAAAATGACCGGTCGTAATGACCGGTCATTTGTTTTATCAGAAAGAGATCATCTGTTGAGGATAAGCTTTGTCAGCTCAACGGGATCAACGATAGTGCCGTCCTTGTAAACGCGCATGTTGCCCGAAGCGATCTCGTCAATGAGGATAACCTCATTGTTGTTGTAGCCGAACTCAAACTTGATATCCCACAGGTCAAGACCGATGGTCTTAAGGTCGTCAGCAACGATCTTTGTGATCTTCAGAGTCTGTTCCTTCATGCTCTTGAACATTTCAGGGGACATAACCCCGAGAACCTCCAGACCCTCACTTGTTACCAGAGGATCGCCCTTTTCGTCGTTCTTGAATGTAGTCTCCACATAAGCAGGCAAATCCTGCCCCTCTGTGCAGTAATCAGAATATCTGCGGTAGAAAGAACCTACAGCCTTGTAACGGCAAATGACCTCCAGTCCCTTACCGAACACCTTGCCGGGAAGAACTTCCATTGTAGTATTCGCCAGGTCTGCACTCACATAATGGGTTTTAATACCTGCAGCATTAATTTTTTCAAAAAAGTAAACGGAC
>JAFSHE010000182.1 GCA_017440445.1 Oscillospiraceae bacterium
GGAGGGGTTGGGGAAAGAGAGTGCAGAGGGAAAACCGTCGGGGAGGGGAAATGTCCGCTTTTTGTTTTTTAGTTTTTCTTTTTCCCCTCCCCGAGGGTTGTCCCTTTGCCCCTATCACAAAACAATCTTGAACATGATAACTCACTATTATCACTGAAAATGCATCGTCACGTTCTGTATTTCAAACTACGAAAAAAGCTTTATCACTGATAAACTATCGGCACGCTCTGTATTTAAACAACAAAAAACCTATTCATTTATTATACCACATTTTTATTCAATGTGCAAGCCATCCCCGCCCGAAAGGAATTTCTGAGTCCTCTCCATGTTTTTCTGCATATCCTCGGTATCGAGGTAGTCCTCGGTGTACTGCTTTTTGAGCAGCTCACGGGGGATGAAGTCGTTATACTTCCCGCATATCTCGCAGTTGTCGGGGATGATGAAGCCGTACTTGTCCGCACCGTTATTGCGGATATCCTCAAGGTCTGCGGCGAGAGCCTCCGCTCCCATATCGGTGTTGACCTCTATACAAACGGGGATGTATCGGCTGAGCCACACGCTTGCATCGTAGCCACGCTCACGCAGGGCGAATACCAGAGCCGCAGCAGCCCTCGTGCCGAGAAACTGGAACACAGCAAACCTTGTGCCTGTTATCGGCACAACGCTGTCCACTGCGGCAAGACCGCCTGTGCGGCACATCCTGCGGATGTCGGAAAGCCTTGACATAGCCGCCTCGTCAAGAAATCCGTACCGCTCGTCGGAGCTTATTACATCACGGATGGCTTTCATCACACGGGTGTGGACGTACTCGTTTCCCGTATCCATCCACATGTTCTTGGAGATGCCCGCTATCTTCTTTACGTAGATGCGGCGCTCTGCCTTGTCAAGCTCCGTTACCTCCCATGCCTGACCCGCCAGTGCAAACTGCGTACCCTCGGGGAAGGGCGTCTGCACTGTGCCTATCTCCTCGGCGGCGCAGCGGACGGTGTACTCGTCTGGGACAGAGAACACCGCAAGGAATTCGTAGTTGCTTACCGCAGCCTCTCCACGGGAGCCGACAAGCAGCCCGCCGCTCTCGCTGCGCTCAAGCTGACCGTTTTCAAGACAGCGGCGCAGCAGCAGGAGATAGTCCTCCTTGCTGACATGACGAAATGGCGGCAGCGTGAGGATGTACTTCGCAAGGGCTTTCGGGTCGCACTCGCCGCAGGACGCCATATAGCTCATTGTCTGGTGATATAGGAGCGAATAAGGCAGCTTCGGGAGATACATCGGCTCTATCCACCGCTCACGGGTGTAGAGGAGTATCATCGCAATACACATCACGAAGTCCCAGTTTACCTCCTTGTAGAACTCCTGCGGGGGAAGCGACATGTCATGACGGAATGCAAAGCGCATCTCCGCTGTGCCGCCCCGTCTGCCTGTTCTTCCGAGGCGCTGTACAAGTCCCGAAACGGTCAGCGGACAGCCCGTCTGCACTATGCGCTCTAAGTGACCAAGGTCTATTCCAAGCTCCAGCGTTACCGTTGCGCCGACGCACACGGGGCTTTCAGCGGATTTCATGCTGCTCTCCGCAAACTCCCTCAGTGCGGGTGAGATGTTCGCATGGTGGACGAGGTACAGCGAGTCACGCTCGCTGCCACGCTGCTGCTGTATGCGCTTAAGATGAGCGATGTTCTCCTCCACCTCTCCCTTGCTGTTTGCGAAAAGGATACAGCGCTTGTTGTATGTGCTTTCGTAGAGGTAGGAATAGTAGTTCTCCAGCAGCACAGTGCTGTCCGAATTGGGTATCTTCTGCTTGATGGGGAAGAATCTCACCGACAGGCGCAGGGAGCGTCCCTTTTCGTTCACGATGGGAGTGATACAGCCTCTGCCCGTACCCATGCACAGCCATTCCTCGGCATTCTTCGGGTCACCGAGGGTTGCGGAAAGCCCTATCCTGCGGGGATGAAAGCCAATCAGCCGTGAAAGCCTTTCAAGCAGCGACAAAAGCTGAAGTCCACGGTCGTTGTCCATGAAATAATGCACCTCGTCAATGATGACGAAACGCAGGTCGGAGAACAGCTTGTACACGGAGGAGGAGTTGCGCATCAGCATACTCTCCAGCGACTCGGGAGTGGTCTGGATAACTCCCGCAGGACGTCTTAAAAGGCGCTTTTTCGCAGCGGGAGAGGCGTCCCCGTGCCACTTGGTGACAGGTATCTCGGCCTCCTCCAGAAGCCCCTCAAGGCGCTCAAACTGGTCGTTTATCAGCGCTTTCAGCGGAGAAAGATACAGCACTCCCACGCTCTGCGAGGGGTTCTCCCACAGATGGGTAAGTACAGGCAGAAAAGCCGCCTCGGTCTTTCCCGAGGCAGTGCCGGAGCTTAGCAGCAGGTTCTCGTCGGTGTCGAATACCGCCTCTGTGGCTTTCACCTGTATCTCACGAAGCTCCTCCCACTTGTTGCGGTAGATGTAGTCCTGTATAAACGGAGCGTAGCGGTAGAAAACGCTCATGGTGTCACCTCTCTTTATAGTTTTAATGAGGAATCAGGAGTGAGGAATGAGGAATTATGGTTGCGGCTATCGCCGCATATCTCAATTTTCTGTCTGGCTTTACATGCGACTGCATATTGTTTTTGCGATACGTTACGGCGCAGCCGTTTTGAGATATCATCCTGCGCAGCGGGATACAATAATTCCTCATTCCTCACTCCTCATTCCTCACTTCCTGATAGTTTCTTTCAGTCTTTTGCAGTTCAGACCATGCCACAATCCTCTTGAATACATAAAAGGAGGAAAAGAAATGGCACAGATAAAACGAGGACTTGATTACTACGCCCACAACGTGGGCATGACCGCCGACAGGCGGCTTATAGGCATCCGCCGAGAATACGGCAGCGTGGGGATAGACGTACTTTTTGCGCTGTACGATATGATATACAGCCACACGGGGTATTATCTTGAATACAACAGCCGCACCCGCAGCGATGTATTGTGGGAGCTTGGCGGCATCGTCCGTGGGAAGAACTCACCCGAGGACAGCGTCATAGCCGAGATAATAGAGGCATTCGTGGTGGCGGGACTGTTCGACAGGGAGCTTTACAGCAAGGGGATACTCACCTCCGCACAGGTGCAGGAGCAGTATTATATGAGTACGCTCCGCCGCAGGAGAGTGGAAGTCCGTCGTGACGTGTGGATACTCTCAGAGGAGCAGATGAAAACACTTTATGACAAAAGCCCCATACTGGAATATCTGTCCAAATCCGAAGATGTAAGCAATATGTCAACATCATGTCAACAAGATGTCAGCATAATGTCAGCAGATTGTACTCAAAATGTCAACATTTTGCCACAAAGCAAAGGAAAGAAAATAGAAAAAAAAGAAAAGAATATCGAGAGCATAGCAGAGCAGACCGCTCCGTCGGGCGGCGTCGGCTGCGCCGACCTGCACGCTTGCGCTGATAAGGATATTTCTTGTGTTGATAAGTCTGGTTTTTCTTCGGGAAACGAATGTGCATCGGCTGAAAAGACTGACGCTCCCGCTGATATGGCTGATGCTCCCGATAAGACAGACATCACTGCTGATATGACAGCTATTCCCGACAAGAAAGAACCTCCCGATACGGAAAAACTTTCAACAGAAAGCAGTTCGGATGTTGAAAAAAAGCCCGAAAGCACCTCGGGCAGAAATAAACGATACTCTCCCGAGGAGATGGAACAGAACATCCGTGACGAGTTGATGTCAATATATGGCAAAGCCATAGTCACGCAGTACGAGCAGAAATTCCTGCGATGGGTGCAGAAAACAGGCGCAAAGCGTGCTGAAATGTATCCGCAGATACAGAAATGGCTGCTGCAGGATATAGGAAATCCCTGTGTGACCACCTCGGATATGCCAAAAGAGAGCTTCGAGATGTCAAGCGTGGATGTCACCTCAGCCATGGAGGATATACTGAACAAATACCGCCTGACGGATATTTAGTAAAGGTTGTATGTGACCACCTGCTGTGTGATATCGGGCGAATTCATCACTTTTCGTAGTTTTAAATACCATCCGTGACAATTGTTTTTCAGTGATAAAGCCTTTTTTGTAGTTTTAAATACTGTTCGTGACAATGTTTTTTCAGTGATAATAGTGGATTATCGTGTTCGGAATTATTTTGTGATAGGAGCAAAGGGACAACCCTCGGGGAGGGGAAAAAGAAAAACTAAAAAACAAAAAGCGGACATTTCCCCTCCCCGACGGTTTTCCCTCTGCACTCTCTTTCCCCAACCCCTCCCCTTTGTCCGCTTTTTATTTTCTGTCTAGTCGGTTTGAGACAGGATAGTTTTATTGCGCTTTGCATTGCGATATGACAAAACAATCCTGAGCCGCCCCCACAAAAAACGAGGAGGGGGTTAGGGGTCGGGAAAGAGAGTGCAGAGAGGAAAACGAGGGGGAAGGGGGATACTCGTTTTTGTGCCAGTTTTCTTTCCCCCTTCCCCCTGGGTTTCCTCTTTGCTAAAGGCGCATATAAAGCCTGAACATGATAACCCACTATTATCACTGAAAAACTACCGTCATGGAATGTATTTCAAACTACAAAAAAGGCTTTATCACTGAAAGACAACCGTCACGGAATGTATTTAAAACAACGGATAAAGCTTTATCACAATACAAACCCGACCACAGGTAGTTCCTTTACAGCTCAAAATCCTCAAAGCCGTCGGTGTCGGAATTATCCTCGCTCTGGGAAAACTCGAAGCTCTCCTCGCCCATAAGCTGCGGGAGAGTCTTGTCGGGATTCTGATACGCCATATTCAGCAGCTCCACGAAATCCCTTATCATCTCACGGGGAGTGATGTTCTTATCCGCTCCCACACGGGAGAATTCCGCCTTGATAAAGTATATCCTGTCCTCCAGCGTGATTCGGCTCTCGTAGCCATACAGCCCCGCATGTATCTCGGAAAGCTTTTCGGTAAGCACTGTAAGCTCCTCGTAGGTCAGCGGACGCAGCTTTATTATCGGCGCAAGCATATCATGGGTTTCATCGGTGGCGAAGCGGCCTCTCTCCAGACGTGAGCGCAGAGCCTCATAGCTGAACACTCCGCGGCGTGGGTCCTCGATACACTGCGGCGTGCCGCCCATGATTATTCCGAGGTTTGCCGCCTTGCCCTGGAGCGCATCGTTATACATCATCAGCATCTTTTCATAGTTATACTGACGTGTTACGGAATGGGGTATCTTCATGATATTGACAAGCTCGTCTATCATCACGATAAGCCCCTTATAGCCCGCCGCCACAAGGAATGCGGTGATTATCTTAAGATACTCGTACCAGTTGTCATCGGTGATTATAGTTGTGACCTCAAGCTCCTGCTTTGCCTCGGTCTTGGTGGAATACTCGCCCCTCAGCCACTTTACGGCGCAGGCGGTCTTATCGGGGATATCCAGACGAAAGCCCCTGTAATACTCCAGTATCACCTTTTCAAAATCGAAGCCATGCACCATGTCCCGAAGCGAGGAGATACGAAGTCTTATCCTGCGCTCCATCTCGGTATCGAAAAACGGATTTTCAGGCTGAGTGCCGTCCTCGATGACCTCGTTACGGATGCCTGTCAGCCACTTCTCCAATATAAGCGGCAGCGCACCGCCATCGGGCTTTGTCTTGACCGACATATTCTTCATCAGCTCACGGTAGGTGGCAAGGCCCTGTCCCTTACTGCCCATCAGCTTGCGCTCGGGAGAGAGGTCTGCATCCACCACCACGAAGCCCCTGTCCATCACATGCTGGCGCATGGTCTGGAGCAGAAAGCTCTTGCCGCTGCCGTATCTTCCCACGATAAAGCGGAAGAATGCCCCGCCCTGCTCGCATATCTCCACATCGTGGAGCAGTGCGTTTATCTCCGCTGTGCGGCCGACCGCTATATATCCAAGCCCCGTGCGGGGTACAACGCCGCCTTTCAGCGCATTTATCAGATTTGAGGCTATCCTCTTTGGTACTGTCATTTATATCAGCCCTTTCTTGATTTCATTCCGAAACGGGATGGCATGTTTACGATGGTGTCTGCGATGTGTTCTCGGGTGCGCCCATGGTTGCGGGCGACCGCAGGTCGCCCCTACAACTGTGATTTTATGCACCGTAGGGGCGGTCTTTGGCCGCCCGTGTCACACTGCGATATCGTCACGGTTTTTGTATACAGTGCGCATACCGGAAACGGGATTTCGGTGTCTGCGGAGTTCTCGGGTGCGCCCATGATTGCGGGCGACCGCAGGTCGCCCCTACAACTGTGATTTTATGCACCGTAGGGGCGGTCTTTGGCCGCCCGTGTCACACTGCGATATCGTCAC
>JAFSHE010000183.1 GCA_017440445.1 Oscillospiraceae bacterium
ATGGGGAGTACAGCCCCGTTTTTCAGCACGGCGGTGCTGTTCTTTATCTGCATGATGTGGATAAGATTTACGATATATCCTCTGTCGATGAATATGAATTCTTCCGAATCAAGCTCGTCAAAAACTGCCTGCAGGCTCCTGCGTACCTTTGATACTCCGTCGGCCGTGTTGATGGCGGCATTTTTGCCGTCACGCTCGATATACAGGATATCCCTGAACGGTATCTTTTCAAATCTGCCTTTTGCCTGTATCGTATAGCTTTTATCAGCTTCAAGATTTATAAGCGAAACAGCGTCCTTTATTGCGGTGGGCAGTCTTTTTTCGATATCCGATTTCGGCACATATCTGAAGATAGACAGCTCGAAAGCGTCTATGGCGTATTCGATATGCGAGGTAATGAAAACAATGCGTATATCGGGCAGGAAAGGCTTTATTCTTTCAGCAAGCTCCATGCCCGAAAGCTCAGGCATTTCGATATCAGAAAGCAGTAAGTCATAATGAAAACCGTCCTCTGTTATATCATAAAGCAGGTTGCGGCTGTCTGTATATACGGTTATCTCAGCACTGACGCAAAGCTCTGCCAGTGCCGTTTCCAGCACAGCTTTGTTTTCTTCTGCCAGACGCTTTTCATCATCGCACACAGCGATACGAAGCATAGTATCTCCCCTTTCTGTTGTCATGTACTTTTAAAGTATAGCATTTTACGAGGCGTCAGTCAAGAGCAGTTCAAGATAGTCTGCAGAAACAAAAATACCGTAGCTGAGCGTATCAACTACGTTATGGTTAGAAATCCGCTGATTCCTTCGCCAGTAGTGCAGAGAGATATTTTCACCCCTTTGCAGTCGGATTTCCGCTACGCTACAGGCGGAGGTGAACTGATATGTTCGATAAATTACCTGATGAACTCAAACAGACCGCCCTGTTCTGCCTGTGGCGGTATGAGGAGAGAGGAAACAGCAAGCCGACAAAGATGCCCTACCGCATAGATGGAGCAAGGCTCCGCTCGACCGAGAGAGGTGACTTCTCCCCGTTTGCTGAAACAGTGAAGCAGATGAGCTGCTACAACGGAATAGGTGTCGGAATATTCGACAGACTCTGTGCCGTGGATATTGACCATTGCTGCAAGGACGGAGCGCTCTCCGATATGGCGGTGGACATTATAAATACTATGAGGAGCTACACCGAATACAGCCCCTCGGGAGAGGGCATACGCATTCTGTTCAGAGCTGACAGCAGTTATGAAAAGGCGAAGTATTATATCAACAATCAAAAGCTGGGACTGGAGATATATGTGTCGGGGCATACGAATAAATATGTTACCCTCACGGGTAACCGTATATGCGGCGACAGTATCGGAGAGCGTTCGTCTGAACTGCTCACTATACTCGATAAGTATATGCTCAGGCCGCAGAACGAGCGTCATAACGCAAGACCTGTTCCGTCCCCGTCCATGAGCCTTTCGGATGCGGAGCTTGTCGAAAAGGCTATGCAGTCGAAAAACGGCTCAAAGTTCCGCTTGCTGTGGGAGGGCGGTATCCCCTCGGGCAAAAGCCATAGCGAGGCAGACGCTGCGCTTTGTGCCATGCTCTCATTCTGGTGCGGCGGAGATACCGAGCAGATGGACAGACTGTTCCGAAGTAGCGGTCTGTATCGGGAGAAATGGGAGCGTGAGGATTACAGGACTTCTACCCTGAACAATGCCGTGGCGCTTACAAGGGAGTTTTACAAGCCATATCCGACAACAATCGCTGTTGATGATCTTTCGGATGTCGCGCAGTTTCTACGGGATGTAAGTCCCGAGAACAACAAACGTTATCCTTGGACGGATATCGGTTTCGGCAGAATGTTTGCTGACTGTTATAAAGGAATAGCAAGGTATGTCCCCGAGCGCAAAAGCTGGTACTGCTACAAAGACGGTGTATGGTCGGCAGATACAGGCAGTCTGCGCACCATGGAGCTGTGCAAGGAGCTTGCTGACCGCCTTATGCTTTACAGCCTTTCTATTACTGACGAGGACAGACGAAAGCGGTATATAGACAACTTCAGAAAATGGCAGACAAGGCGCACAAGGGAAATTATCCTCAAAGATGCGCAGAGCGTCCATCCCATTTCTATGAGGGAGTTTGACAGCGACCCCTACATCTTCAACTGCGGGAACGGAACGCTTCACCTGGATACTATGGAGTTTACTCCGCATCTGGCAGACGACAAGCTTACAAAGATATCTGAGGTCATCTACGATACGAATGCAAGGTGTACAAGGTTTGAAAAGTTCATAAGCGAGATAACCAACGGTAATGCCGAGCTTGCAAGGTTTCTGCAGAAGGCGTTCGGCTATGGTCTGAGCGGTGATACCCGATACGAATGTCTGTTCTTCCTTTTCGGAGCCACTACCCGCAACGGCAAGGGAACTCTCTGTGAGAGCGTGCTGAAGGTCATCGGCAACTATGGCTGTACCGCCCGTCCCGAGACACTTAGTATCAGACAGAATACAAGCTCAAACACTCCCTCGGAAGATATCGCAAGGCTTGCGGGAGTGCGTTTCGTCAATATTTCCGAGCCTGGCAAGGGACTTATGCTGAATTCGGCTATGGTGAAATCCATGACAGGAAATGATACTCTCAATGCGCGCTTTCTGCATGAGAACAGCTTTGATTTCAAGCCGCAGTTCAAGCTGTACATCAATACCAACTACCTGCCGGGCATTACAGATATGACATTGTTCAGCAGCGGCAGAGTTGTCATAATATCGTTTGAGCGGCATTTTGACGAGAGCGAACAGGACAAGTCGCTGAAATCAGAGTTCGCAAAGCCCGAAAATCAGTCGGCTATCCTCAACTGGCTCATTGAGGGGTACAGGCTGTTATGCGAGGAGGGGCTTACTCCACCTGACAGCGTAAGGGACGCTACGGCGGCATATCAGCATGACAGCGATAAGGTGGCACAGTTTGCGGAAGATTGTCTTATATCCGACCCTAATGCAGAAGTGCGCACATCAGAAGTATACAGCTGCTACAAGAACTGGTGCATAGATAACGGTCACAGGGCTGAAAGCATGAAGAATTTCAAGCAATCCCTGATGACTTTAGGAACAGTTACCCGCTGCAGACCGAAGAATGGCGGTGGCGATAAGACCACTCTGCTTTTGGGATTTAAGCTGATGAGTGATTTCCTGGGCTGATGTATGGGGCAACCTGGGGCAGGTAAAACAGGTTGTTTATAATATTTCCCTTTATATAGAAACTACCATATTTACTTGCCACATCCTGCCCCAAATGGAACTGCGACCGCAAAACTCTACCCTCGGGGGGAGGGTGGGGGCGTAAAAATCTCTAAATCAAAAAGGCCTTGCAACGGCTGCCTCCCCTCACGCATAAAAATGGGAAATCAAACGGGGGATTAACGGAAAGGAGCAATTATGACAACATATAATCCTAACGATCTTATCCATTACAGAGCTACTCTCGCTCTCATAAAGCACCTCGTCGAGGAAGGTGTTCTGACAGAAAAAGAGTACCGCATGATATGCAGCAGCATGGACGCTGCTGCAGTCGCACCTAAGCGGCGCACGGATGCGCCGCAACAAAGTGCGACAGGGGGCATACTGAACAAAAAGTACGGCTTTCCTTCGGGTAGTATATTCAAAGAAGTGCTGCGCACTGATGTTCGCTTTCGCCGACAGAGGGTCGGCGATTTTGCTGCGCAAAAACAGCAAAGATCACCTTACAAAGGAGCTGCGGATAAACAACGGCGAGCTTGCACAGTACAGTGTGATAAATTCTCACCAGCCAATAGTTACTATGGAGCAGTATCAAGCGGTACAGGATGAGATAAAACGCAGAGAAAAGCAATATGCACGATGCAAGCACAGAACGACCTACCCATTAACAGGGCTTATCCGCTGCGAAAACTGTGGCAAAAATTACAGACGAAAGACTACACCTCAAGGCATAGCATGGGTATGCAGCACCTACAATACACAAGGCAAGGCGGCGTGTGACGCAGGATATATCCCCGAAGATATATTACTTGCGGCTTTGGGCGAGCTGGATAAGATAGACTTTGTAACTGCCAGCAAAAACAACGCCCTTGAAATCACATTCAAGAACGGTACAAAGTGTGTAAAGCAACCGGAAAGGAAGTGATGGTATGCAAAAGGTAGTTACAGTGATTCCTGCGACAAGGAATATGCACACAGGAACATCTAAAGCCGAGCCTACAAAACGCAAGGTCGCAGGCTATGCCCGTGTTTCCACAGACAGCGAGGAACAGCTTACAAGCTACGAAGCGCAGGTGGACTATTATTCCAACTACATACGCTCAAACCCCGAATGGGAGTTTGTAGGTGTGTATACGGACGAGGGAATTACAGCCCTCAACACTAAAAAGCGTGAGGGTTTCAACCGTATGATAGCAGACGCCCTTGACGGAAAGATAGACCTTATCGTTACAAAGTCCGTTAGCCGTTTTGCGAGAAACACAGTGGACAGCCTGACGACAGTGAGAAAACTGAAAGAGCGAGGAGTTGAGGTGTACTTCCAAAAGGAGAATATATACACTCTCGACAGCAAGGGCGAACTACTGATTACAATAATGTCCTCACTAGCGCAGGAAGAGAGCCGTTCCATTTCCGAGAATGTGACATGGGGACAGCGAAAGCGTTTTGCAGATGGCAAGGTGAGTATTCCCTACGGACAGTTCCTTGGTTACTGCAAGGGGGCAGATGGCTTGCCCGAGATAGTTCCCGAGGAGGCTGAAATCGTACGGGATATCTACCGTATGTTCATCGAGGGAATGTCCACAAATGCGATTGCGAAAAGGCTTACGGACAATGGAGTTCCTACTCCATCGGGAAAGAGCAAATGGCAGCGACAGACGATTGACAGTATTCTTGCTAATGAGAAATACAAAGGCTCGGCACTGC
>JAFSHE010000184.1 GCA_017440445.1 Oscillospiraceae bacterium
CCTTGTGGGAAGTTAAAAAGGTGTTTGTCAATCAGAAGGGTGCTGTCATCCTTGCTGTAATTCTGTATATCGCAGTAAGCTCTGCGTTTCAGTACCGCTATGTGCTGCCCTCCTACACAAGGTCTGAGGAGAAGTATTACATGAAGTACACGGGCGAGATGACGGTGGAATTGCAGACCGAGATGAACGAGGATTTCGACGATCTTCAGGCGCAGTTCAATGTACTGCGTGATGATTATCTCGTAAAGCTTGAAGCAAACGGCGGTCTGCATGACGATGAGCTTATGAAGATGTATAACCGCCTTATGGATATGTCGGAGGACCTCTATGCACTTGAAATGCTGATAGATACGGTGGACAGGGGACTAGCCTACACTAACGAAACGGGTATAACTGTCCACCTGATAAAGCCGAAGCTGTACGAGCTTTTACTGCTGCGAGATACGGCAACGACCAACAAAAATGCGCTTTATATCATGCTTGCACTGGTGGGAGTATTCGCAGGAATCTGCGCAAACGAGAACCGCTGCAACATGAACTCTGCTCTGCGCTCCTCCCTCAGGGGCAGAGGTCGGCTTACTGCGATAAAGCTTTCCATAATCGGCATTACGAGCGTGCTTGTGACAGCGGCGGTGTTCGCTCCGCAGGTGTTGCTTATCGGCGCAGAGGGTTATAACGACCTCAGCACACCTGCGCAGAGCCTTGAATTCCTGCGGTTCGTGCCATTTCAGACGAGCATCCTCGGATACCTTGTGCTGATGTTCGTTGTAAGGATGCTAGCTGCATTCGCAGTGGGAGCATTGGTGATGCTCATCAGCCGATACAGCGGCAGCACGATAACTGCGGTGTGCATAAGTGCGGCGATCATCATAGTGCCTGCGGTGCTTTCGGGAACGGGTATGTTACCTATTCCGAGTGCGGCGGATGTTGTGGGGTATTGTGTTATAAAGTAAAGCTGCAGGAGCATCATTTGAAATTAATTGTTCCATTCTGTTGAAAAAAGTCAGCATATATGATATACTTATTTTACAGATAATGCTATTACTTGGGAGGTTATACCATGACAGCCGATTCCAATATCATCACCCGTGACTATTTTGATTCTATTTTGCTGGAAAGCCGATATATCGATGCAGATCTGCCTGATATCTCCTTTGAGCTTTTTGGCGAGAGTTTCAGCACGCCCATCATGACCGCTGCACTTTCTCATCTTCATAATATATGCGACAATGCTATGACAGAGATAGCAGTAGGAGCAAAAAATGCAGGTGCGGTACATTGGGTAGGTATGGGCGAACCTGAAGAAATGGAAGCGATCTTTGCAACAGGCGCAAAAACGATACGTATCATCAAACCTCATGCCGATAACAATGATGTTCTGTGGCGCATTGAACATGCTGTATCCCATGGCGCATTCGCAGTGGGTATAGATATCGATCATGCTTTTGCGTGGAACGGCGGTTATGATAATGTTCTGGGACTGCCTATGAAGCCTAAGACACTGGACGAGATAAAAATGTTCGTTGATGCCGCAAAGGTTCCCTTTATCATCAAGGGCGTTCTCAGTGTAAGTGACGCTCTCAAGTGTGTTGAAGCGGGCGTTTCAGGGATAGTGGTCTCCCATCATCACGGAATTATGAACTACGCTATACCTCCGTTACAGATATTGCCTGATATAGTAAAGGCAGTGGATGGTCGCATGAAGATAATAGTAGACTGCGGCATAGAAAGCGGTATGGATGCTTTCAAGGCGCTTGCCCTTGGTGCAGATTGCGTGTGCGTTGGACGAAATCTTATGGATCCGCTCAAAAATGGTGCGGCAGGAGTTACTGAGCGCATAGAACAGCTGAATACCGAGCTTAGCACTGTTATGGCAAGGACAGGATTTAAAGCTCTGGACGAGATAGATTCCAGCGTTATTCATTACAGGAGGGCTTGATATGAGATTAGGTATAGCATCACCGCTGCATCACGAAACTCCCAGGCAGTGGGCGGAGCAGCTGAAAAAGCTCGGCTGCAGGAGCGTTGTGTTTCCGCTGAGCTGCAACGACAGCAGGGAAAGGATAGCC